>VTTJ01000012.1 GCA_008364785.1 Bacillus sp. BGMRC 2118
ATGAGACACTTCAGGCCACCAAGAAGGTGACCCGAAAGTATAGTGTCTACTTTTCAATCAGCAGTACACAGGCACTACCCGAATATTGTCGAATTTTCTTAAGGTATGCATGTCCACTCTTCGTATGTTAGAATGAAGGCAACTGACCGATGAAGGGGGACAAAGCAAAATGAAGAAGAAGTTTTTTGCAGCGGTAGCAGTCGCTACTAGCATTATGCTACTCGGTGCTTGTAATAATGATAAAGATGAAAAAGCGAAAGAAGGCGACAAGAAGGACGCTGTAGCTTCTGTTAATGGGGTCGACATCCCACGTTCTGACTTTGATATATTGCTAGAGGAAACAAAGACAATGTATGCAATGCAAGGTATGACAGAAGAAAATATGGATGATGCAACGAAGAAGCAAATGGAAACACAGGTAATCGAGCAGTTAGTTAATACTGAACTTTTGTTTCAACAAGCAAAGGAAGATAAAATTGAGATTACAAAAGAAGATATTGATAAAAGATTAGAGGAAATGAAAGCAAAATTTGATGATGAAAAGAAGTTTGAAGAAGCTCTAAAGGAGAATAAACTAACTGAAGAATCCTTAAGAGAAAGAATTGAAAAGGATCTGTTAATTACTCAATATTTAGAGAAAAATATCGGTGAAATTACTGTAACCGATGCTGAGATTCAAGCATCATACGATAAATACAAAGAATCTATGAAAAACTCAGATCAAGAAGCACCGGCTCTAGAAGATGTGAAGGAGCAATTAAAGGAGCAAACGATCACTGAAAAAGAACAAAGCAAAATTGTTCTAATTCTACAAGGATTACGTGGTGAAAGTGAAATTAAAACGTTTTAAATGAAAGGTCCCCTGCTGATGCAGGGGATTTTTTATTGAAGCCATAGAATCAATGAATACCAGTATTTCTCCGCACATTCATCATTCTTGCTCATAAGATAATTAGACTAGAGGGCTAAAGGAGAACTGAATATGGAGAAAAGAAGTATTATGTTATATCCGGCACCAGTAAGAACTGCAAAAGGTACATTTTGGGGATACATTACTAAAAAAGGTGAGTTTGCACTGCAGCCTGTATTTCAACAGGCTATGGATTTTCAGTCAAACGGACTTGCTGTTGTAGAGGTAAAGGGGCACTATGGCATAATTAATGAGTTTGGCCATTTTGTTGTGAAGCCAAGCTATTGGTCAATATCTGATTTTGAAGAGGGACGTGCCATCGTTGTAAATGATAAAGGGTCCTTTGTGATGAATGAACAAGGTAAATTGCTGACTTCAAAACCGTATACGTATATTGGAACATATCAAGAGTCACGGGCAATCTTTTCCGTTATGAAAGACAACACAACGTTGTATGGATACTTAGACCTCCAAGGAAAGGAAGTAATTCCTGCCAACTACCAAACCGCCAATGATTTTCAGAACAAGAGAGCTATTGTACAGTTGAACGGAACCTATCAGCTGATAGATCCATATGGAACCGTAAAACAAACGTACACCTATCCATTTGTCGGCATGCAAGGTGAAGGTTTACTTGCCTTTAAGAAAGAAGATAATTTTGAAGCAAAATATGGTGTGATGAATCTAGCTGGTGAAGTAGTCATCCCTCCGTCTTACTCCAGTTTTCAACCATTTGAGCAGGGACTTGCGGTTGTAAATGTAGCAGAGGACTATACAAATAAAATAGGTGTAATTAATAAAACAGGTGAATTTGTCATACAACCAATCTATAATGACGTCATTTTATTAGGTGAAAATAGAATTGCAGTTGGTAAAGCTATTCAAAAAGATGAGCCATACCGTGGATCGCAGTATGCTATTGCAACATCAGGAGGGGCTTTGCTTACAGATTTTGAATTTACTCATGTACTACCGTATCAAAGAGGTTTTGCATCAGCCAGTACTCCCAATTTCACATTTTTTATTAACCGATATGGAAAAATGGTGCAGGGGTTGCCCACCCTTAAAGGAAGTGGAACACTCAACTTTGAAGGAGAGGTCATAAAAGCCTACGTTGATCTGCGTACTTCCTATTACTCTATTACAGGAAGACAAATTTGGAGGCAAAATACGATCATCCCTCTTTCTCGAAAATACAAGGTACTAGAAAGAAAGTTCAGACCCAATCAAAACTATCTCGTATATTATCCTCAGGTGGAAGGAATGCGATCAGATATCGAACAAAAGCAAGTAAATGAGAAGCTTCGAAATTTATCGATGTCAAAGGCACCTGAGGAAGAATTAGCTAACGCAGAGTATACAGCTGACTTTGAAATTGAGTTTTTTAAGAAGCAGTTGCTTGTAGTGGAATTACATTCGTATATCTATCCATTTGGTGCGGCACATGGAATGCCATCCAAAATTTATCCTCACATTGATTTGCAAACAGGGGTGTTTTATAAACTAAAGGAATTATTTAAAGAAAATAGCAATTACGTCAAGGTGATAAGTGCCATTATTGAGGAACAAATTAAGACAGATGAACAATATTCGTATGTGTTTCCAGATGCATATAAAGGGATATCGCCAAATCAACCATTTTACGTTTCAGAGGAGTCGCTGTTCATTTACTTCTTTCCATATGAAATTGGTCCTTATGCTGCGGGTTTTCCAACCTTTAACATACCCTTTACACAGCTTGATTCCATTCTCAATAAACAAGGGTCATTTTGGAAGTCCTTTCACTAACGGATTGCCCATCGTCGATATGGACGTGGGCTTTTATTTTTTAGGCTTTTTTCTAATACTTTGTTGCTGTTAGTACTATTATTCTGGGTGTCAACCAGTTCTAGAACCAAATTGACGTTCGATTAGAAAAGAGCAACTCTCTTTATGTATAGTAGTAACTAGATACTAAAGTAAAAATCTATACGAAAACAGCATTTTTAAAAATTATGTTCAATTGTCACAATATTTGCTATGATTTGAACGATAAGGAGGTATTGAGTGTGAATCAAAAGATTGCATATCTGTCCATCATTATAGCAGCTGTATTATGGGGAGTAATTGGTGTTTTTGTGACAAAGCTATACGAGCTCGGATTCACTCCGACGCAGGTTGTCACGATACGCGCAGTTTCGGCCACACTTTTTTTACTACTATATATCCTCTTAAGAAATCGAAATTTATTAAAAATAAAGGTGAGCGATAGTAAGTATTTTGTTGGAACAGGCATTATTAGTTTTGTATTTTTCAATTGGTGTTTATTTAACTCAATCCAGGAAACATCTATTTCAATTGCGACGATACTACTATACACTGCCCCTGCATTTGTAACAGTTTTTTCAAGAGTCTTATTTAAGGAATCACTCACTGCAATGAAGGTTTTGGCATTGTGCCTGACATTGCTTGGATGTTCCTTCGTCGTAGGACTATTTCCGGCAAATCAGTCTGCAATAACATTATATGGGATGCTTCTTGGTCTGGGATCGGGTCTGTTTTACGCGTTATATACGATTTTTGGGAAACTGGCTTTAGCAAGATACGATTCCTTAACAGTTACTTTATATACGTTTATATTTGCTGCAGTTGCCATATTCCCGTTTAGCAGTATAGGGAATTTTCTTTCGTTATTTACATCAAAAGAAGCTTGGGTTTATGGTATTGGGATTGGACTATTTTCGACGACATTATCTTTTATTCTTTATACAAAAGGCTTAACTGCTGTTGAGTCAAGTAGGGCTTCCATCATGGCTACAATTGAACCTGTAGTTGCTTCTATACTAAGTTTTTTACTATTTGACGAAACGTTAACCTGGATCCAATATGTTGGAATATTCCTCGTGATTGTCGCTGTAATTATGGTTCAGGATTTGAAAAAAGGCAGGAGAAATGTGAAACGTGAAGAAGGAATTACAACGGTTATATAACATAAATGAAAACACACTAAAACAAGTGACAGATGGCTTTCAAAATATGGTGTATTCCTATGAATCAGAGGGGACTGAGCGAATACTAAGAATAACATCGAAATGTAAAAGAAGTTATGAAATGATTGAAGAGGAGCTGCGGTGGATTCAGTATCTTTCAGAAAAGGGCATAACAGTGGCCAATGCGACTCCGTCTATAGAAGGAAATCTTATAGAATCGGTTCAAGATTTCTATGTCATTTCCTTTGAAAAAGCAGAAGGGGGACATGTGCAGGTTGGAGACTTATCTGAATGGAATACTGACCTGTTTGAGAAATGGGGACAATTGGTTGGGAAAATGCATCAAGCGTCAAAAAGTTATCCGTATTCTAAAAATAGACCAGTCTGGAGTATACAGAACCCAGATTTATATCGATTAGAGCCACAAGGAACCCTTAAAACTAAATATGAAAAGCTGTTAAAAGAACTTGAATCCTTTCATGTTTCAGACGATACGTTTGGTTTAATCCACTTTGACTTACACCAAGGGAATTTCTTTGTGCAAAATCAAACCATCACTTTCTTTGATTTTGATGATTGTTCCTATTACTGGTTTGCCTATGATATTGCCGTTTCGTATTATCATGCCTACTGGCAGTCAATGTCATGGCACAGGGAATGGAAAACGTTTGGGAAGGACTTTTTGTATTTCTTTTTAAAAGGTTACCAAAGGCATAATATACTATCAGCTGAGATGGTAAAGCAATTACCTGTCTTCTTGAAAATTCGAGATATATTTCTCTATCAGTTATTTCAGGAAAAGTGGAACCACAACCAGCTTCTTGACTGGCAAAGAGAAAAGCTGGCTGAACTCCTGAATAACATCGAAAATGAAGTAACGTACCCAGTCTCTACTAGTCTACTTTCCTTAGAAAAGTAGTTAGGAAAAGAACGATTGCTAATCCAAAGCTCACATAAGATAGGAAGGGCAGGCTGTTAAAATGTTTGATCCCAATACCAACATAGGCCCAAACAAAAACAAGTGGAATCCACTTATCTGAATAAGTCATTCTGAAGCTTATAGCTATTATGAATCCGAGAAATAATAAGACAATTGTCCATATAACTTGATTTGAAATAACGAAATCCACATTTAGATATACAAGGTAATAGCTAATGTTGACAAGAGATGCGATGATGATCCAGCCTAAGTAGATGGAAAAAGGAATCCGTTCAAATTCACGAGTTTTTAAAATTGTTAGTTTTTGATAGAGTAAGAGAAGGGTAGCGAGCAGTGATAGCATGACAATGACCGATAATAGAAATAATTCATAATGCCAAACGAGAATCCACAAGCTGTTTAATAGGCAACTTGCAATAAACAGGTAACTTGTTTCTTTGTAAATAGGTAGACTTCTGCGAGAAGGGAAAAATGAGTATGCTAGCCAAATAGCAAGGAGCACATAAATTACTCCCCAAATAGAAAATACATAGCCTGCAGGTTGAATATAGACTTGGAGTCGATTCGCTATTTCTCCAGTTGTCTGCCCGTTAATTGGAATTGTTTCAGCAGCTATATTCACAGCTATCATCACGATGTATGCAACCACATTTACATATAAATGCTTCATTTCATTTCCTCCCAGAATTTAGGCTTATCCTAGTTTACTCATGCGGCAATAAAAGAATGAGTAATATTTTCTATAATGGCAGTATGAAAGGGGTAGTAAGATGATTAAGGAATTAGTTTTAAGTAATGATGAAAAAACAAAGGAACTTTATGCCATGCAAAAGGCTTCTTATATGGTAGAAGCAGAGTTAATCAATTTTTATAACATTCCCCCTCTTATGGAAACATTTGAAGAACTAGTACACTGTGGTGAAAAGTTTCTTGGTTATATTGAAGACGGCCAAATGGCGGGTGCTGTTTCCTATACAGTGGAAGATGAGGAAGTAACCATCTGTAGGATGATTGTACACCCTGAACATTTCCGAAAAGGTATAGCGGGAAAGTTGCTTACTGCACTGGAAGAGAAAACTAGACAGTATAATACGATAACTGTCTCAACCGGTAAGGAAAATTTACCGGCAAAAAGATTGTATTTGAAACATCATTTCACCTTCGTGCAGGATAAGGAAGTTGTTTCAGGATTGTCCATCAGTATATTTATGAAACAATTGGAAAAATAAATTGTCACATAATGTTCGCAATCAAACTCATCATATTTTGATAAGATATAAAGATAAGTAAGGAGGGAATACAATGAACTACGAAGCAATCGTAACGATTGGTGCAATCTGCATGGCATTTGGATTTATGGGATTAGTTTGGGCGCAATTAAACGATCGTAGCCCTCAAGCAGGTGCCTATTTACCATTCTTTCCAGGTTTACTCTCAATAGGTGGAGTTCTTATGATTTTAGTAGGTTTTATCAGCCCACTGCTACTCAACTCTCACTAAAACAATACATCAAGCAATCTCTTAACCTCTGAAGGACCAAAAGTTCTCAGAGGTTTTTTATCTTTTCTTCAAAACTCCAACCCCATATAAGACATAAATGAATATATACAAAATAGGAGCGGTGCCTGTCACTACCCGAATTATGTCGAAAGGAGTCGAGAAAAAATGGAACAGCTATTGCCATATATTAGCGAAGTGGGGTTTCCAATTGTCGTAACCCTTTACCTGCTACATCGGATTGAGGCGAAGTTAATCATACTAAATGAGTCGATTCAGCGCCTTCCGGTCGAGTTGAGAGAAGAACTAACAATCGTAAAAAGACCAGTGTAGTACAAGTTACACTGGTCTTTTATACACTTTTTTCATGAACTGTATGCAACGATATAGAAAAATGAATCTCAAATTGATATACTGACAATTGGTAAAGTGAAAAGGAAATTCCTTGTTAAAGGAATGATCTAAAGCAAAAAGGAGTCGTCATAATGGAAAAGGTACTTATTTTTGGACATAAAAATCCGGACACAGATTCAATTTGTTCAGCTCTTGCATATGCAGATTTAAAAACAAAACTTGGACAAGATGTTGAGGCAGTTCGTCTAGGCAGCATCAATGCAGAAACACGCTATGCATTAGACTATTTCAACGCTAAAGAACCACGCTTAGTTGAAACAGTTTCAAATGAAGTAAACGGCGTAATTTTAGTAGACCACAATGAGCGTCAACAAAGTGTTTCTGACATTGAGAAAGTACAAGTTAAAGAAGTAATTGATCACCACCGTATTGCTAATTTTGAAACAAGTGATCCACTATACTTCCGTGCTGAGCCAGTAGGCTGTACAGCGACCATTCTTAATAAAATGTACAAAGAAAACGGAGTAGCTATTTCTAAAGAAGTAGCAGGATTAATGCTATCTGCTATCATCTCTGATTCATTACTTTTCAAATCCCCGACTTGTACACAAGAGGACATCGATGCTGCACGTGAGCTTGCAGTAGTAGCTGAAGTAGATCCGGAAGTTTACGGTCTAGAGATGCTAAAAGCAGGTGCAAATTTATCAGATAAAACAATTGCTGATCTCATTTCTCTCGATGCTAAAGAATTCGAAATGGGTACATCAAAAGTTGAAATTGCTCAAGTAAATGCGGTTGATACAAATGATGTAATGTCTCGTCAAACTGAACTAGAAGATGCATTAGCAGTTGTGGTTACAGAAAAAAACCTTGATTTATTTTTATTAGTTGTAACAGACATCTTAACAAACGACTCAGTGGCACTTGCAGTTGGAAATAAAGCAAGCGCTGTAGAGGAAGCATTTGGAGTGAAATTAGTAAACAATACAGCAACGTTAAAAGGTGTTGTTTCAAGAAAGAAACAAGTTGTTCCAGTTTTAACAAATACATTATCGTAAGTTATGTAGGTGGTCCTCATTTAAGTGAGGTCCACCTATTTTATTTATATTCAATCTCCGAACTGGAAACAACTTATAGTCCTATTTAACTAGAATTTTACAAAAAATGATAGGAAATAAATTTGTATTTTAGTATAATGTGTCTAAGAATAGCATCAGGAGGACTTTTATGGAGGTTTTTGTAGCTAGGCAACCAATACTTGATACAAATGAAAAACTATACGGCTATGAACTATTATATCGAAATGGAAAAGTTGATTTCTACAATCACTTTGACGGAGACCATGCCACAATTGACGTATTGGTGAACAGCTTCATTACCATTGGAGTCGATAAAGTTGCTGATCAGAAAAAATGTTTTATTAATTTTACAGAAAACCTTTTATTAAAAGGATTTCCCACATACTTTCCAGCTGAATATGTAGTTGTAGAAATACTCGAAAATATAGAACCTACAGAAGAAATTATTCAGTCTATTAAAGAGTTAAAAAAATTAGGCTATACCATTGCATTAGATGATTTTATTTACGAAGACAAATATATGGAATTTGTTAAATTAGCAGACATTATTAAAGTCGAATTTCCAAAAGCAACAGCCAATCATCATAAGAAGTTTCTTTCACTATCTAGAGAGTATGGATTTAAATTATTGGCTGAAAAGGTTGAAACTAGGCAAGAATTTGAATTAGCACATAAAATCGGGTATCATCTCTTCCAAGGTTATTTCTTCAGTAAACCTGTGTTAATAAAAGCAGATGATGTTCCGGTGTATTCACACTTCCACTTTGACATCATTCAGGAAATCAATAAGCCTGTTCCCAATATAGATATCGTTACAAATTTAGTGGAAAGAGATGTTGCGTTATCTTATAAACTATTAAAAGTTATTAATACGGCAGCCTTTGCAATGAAACGGAAAGTCACGTCAATTAAACAGGCTATCGTTTTGTTAGGGTTAACAGAAGTTAGAAAATGGGTCAGCATTATTTCATTATCTAGCTTATCAAAGGATGTTCCGAGTCAAGCCATACACTTATCATTAACACGAGCGAAGATGGGTGAGTTTTTATCAGAATATATAGGTATTCAATCCTCAGAACTATTTATGCTCGGTATGTTTTCCATTATTGATGTGTTATTGCATCGTCCAATGGAAATAGCGATTGAAGGATTACCGTTTCCTCAGGAGATGAAAGAAGCACTAACGGGTGAAGAAAATAGTTATAAAGATATACTGTTACTAATGAAATCGTTGGAAACAGCTGAGTGGGAAGATTTTGCCTTATATTGTGAAAAACTAAAAATAAATGAAGAAACAGCACTGCATTGTTATTCGAGGGCTATGGAATGGTCAAATTATATAGTAGAAATAACTGCTGCTGCCTAATACGTTATGGACTTTGAGGAAATCTCAAGGTCTATTTTTTTTGATATTATATTCATTTTTTCTCTAGAAGAGGGGTAATGCTTGGTTTTGTGAATTTTAATGTCATAAAAGTTCACTGAAAATAAGTTTGACATAAGTTATACAAAAGTTATACAATTCTTGTATATCGTAAGCGAGAGGAACTTTAAAAATGACTAATAAAAATCTAATTATGTTACTTCTAGCGACCTTCACAGTTGTGCTATCACTCATTACACACTTTCTGCACCGAGGTACAAACTTTTTAAGTGACTATCTACTAGTAAAGGGGATCGGTGACGTTAGTGGTGGAGATTATGTTTTACTCACCATTTTAATGATTCTACCTATCGTTCTTTTAGCTGTTGTTTTATATTTGTACAAGCATGATTACCATCATCGATATATCCCACTTTTTATCATGTTGACATTTACGTTTAGCAGTATTTCAATTATTGCAGGTGGTGATGGTTTAGTAGAGTACCATTTTTCAATTTTTATGGTCATTGCTTTCATTGCCTATTTTGATTCAATAAGACTTATTATCGTGAGCACGGTTATTTTTGCTTTGCAGCATCTTGTTGGCTACTTTGTCGTACCTGAACTAATTTGTGGGACAGAGAACTACAGCTTTCAGTTACTCATGATTCATGCTGTATATTTACTATTCACAAGTGGGGCAAATATCTTACTTATATTCACAAAAAACAAGAATACGAGAGCATTAGAATCAGAGAATCTACAACATAAAGAAAATACGAAGGAAATACTAGAACAACTCATTTCGGCTTCAGCAAATATTCTGCGAACAGTAAAGGAACTCTCAAGCGGATCTAGTGAATCAACTCGTGCAAGCCAGGAAATCACGGCCTCCATTCAAGAGTTGGCCATGGGAGCGGAGATACAATTAAGTAAAGCAAACAATAGTGAAGTTGTGTTAAAAGAAATGGTGGAGCAAGTAAAGTTGATTTCTGACAGCACTCTTCAGGTAAAAGAAACGTCGTCTATCACAACAAAAGAAGCAACAAACGGTAAACTGAGCATTGAAACTATGTCTAATAAAATGCACAACATAGAGAGTACTGTTCAAACAATCTCTCAATTAATTCAAAACCTAAACTTGACTTCTTTGGAAATTAGCAAGATGGTAACATCTATTTCCTCAATTTCGGATCAAACAACGATGCTTGCATTAAATGCTTCCATAGAAGCAGCAAGAGCAGGAGAACATGGAAAGGGCTTTGCTGTTGTAGCCGAGGAAGTGAGAAAACTAGCAAAGATAACAGATCAAACCACAGACAATATTGAAGCACTCATAGGTGATATTAGTCATGAAATGACAACTGTGGTGAATGAGATGGAAAAAGGATCACATGAAGTGAAAGATGCGATAAACTTCATCCACTCAACAGAAAAAATATTCGAGGGCATATTAAACAGAACAGAGGAAGTTGAAAAACAAATTAAGGGTATTACCAATTCAACTTCGCATATTCATGAAAAATCTGAACACATTTTCCTTTCAGTCTCTGAAATGACAGGGATTGTGAATCAATCATTAGAAAACAGTGAACAAATATCTGCAGCTGCGGAGCAACAATTGGGATCAGTTGAGGCAATTGAGTCAATCACTGAAGAATTAAATTTAATGGCAATGAACTTGGAGGAACTAGTGTATAAAATTAAGACAGCTGAAGTTTAAAAAAGGGTGCATATAGTGCGCCCTTTTCCACTTACTCTTTTTTCTTAATAAACTCTGTCACAGCCTCTCTATTCTCCCCATTTCCAACTTCCGTTACTTCAAAATAGTCCTTTGACTTGTAACCATTTACTTCAATATCCAAATCATGAAAAAGTCTATGTAAATACAACACAGCTTGTTTATCTTTTTCTCCATTCTCAATAAGTGTGGATAGCTGCTTAATAGTTGTGTAATCTGACTGAAGCGAAGGGCTTAGCTCTGTGTTTGACAGAAAGTCCATTATTCCGCTTGCATTTTCTTTCTGTTTTTTCCATTGCAGGGAATTAATTTCTCCCCATCCTGTCGTCTTGTTATAGAAGTCATGTTGATTGGATATAAACTCTTTTTCCTCTGAATGAATCGTTGCTACTGTCTCTATATTACTTTTTGGTTTAACAGGATTCTCTTTTTGATTAAACAGAGTAAAAGCTTCATCCGTTTGTATAAGGATAAATCCACCAATGATTACAACAAGTATAATTCCTAGAAGGGCATACGCCGTTCGTTTATTCATTATTTCACTCCCTTTTATCTAGCTAGAGCTCAATAGTTGAACTATCCTATATATTTGCGCTAGAAATCGCATAGCAGAGTACAAAATACAGATGAAATCAAGTAAACTAAAATTAACAGATAATACTAGTAAATTGAATAAGTATACAAAAATGAATATACGTTAGGAGAGTAACATTCATGACTACTAAATTGTATTATGATGATGCCTATAAGACTTCTTTTGTCAGTCAACTTGTTAAACAAGAAAGGGATGAACAAGGGAGAAGATACATTACATTAGAAGAAACGGCCTTTTATCCAACTGGTGGAGGACAACCCTTTGATACAGGAACAGTAAATGGCGTAATGGTACTAGACGCTATGGAAGTGGATGGAGAAATCCGTCATTTTGTAGCTGAAGAAATACAGGGTACTCAAGTAGAGGGGAAGATCAATTGGAAGCGTCGATTTGATCATATGCAGCAGCATGCAGGTCAGCATATATTATCTGCATCGTTCGCACTGAAATATGGATTTGAAACGGTCAGTTTTCACCTAGGACAGGAAACGTTAACCATTGATATAAAGACAGAGCAACTTACTGAGGAACAGGCATTACTAGTAGAAGAATTGGCAAATCAAATCATTCTAGAAAATCGCCCTATTGAAACAAAATGGGTAACAGAAAAAGAGGGAATGCAGTATCCATTGCGAAAAAAGCTGGCGGTTACAGATAATGTGAGATTAGTAATTATTCCAGATTTTGACTATAACGGCTGTGGAGGTACGCATCCAACCACAACTGGACAAGTGAGTAGCATTAAAATCCTCGGATGGGAGAAGCAAAAGAAAAATACAACAAGGGTTGAATTTGTCTGTGGAGACCGTGTACGTAAACAATTACACAACAAAAATAAAGTAGTAACTGAAGTTGGAAGAATAGTAAGTGCCCCTGAACAAGAAATAACTACAGCTGTGCAACGTTTAATCGAACAAGGAAAATCTATGGAAAAAACAATAGAGGATCTGCGTGAAAAGCTCTTGCAAGTCGAAGCACAAAATCTTCTAATCAGTCAAAAAGATGGATACCTGGGTGTAGTTCTGCAAAATCGAACGATGCAGGATCTACAAAAGTTAGCGCGTATTGTCACAAGTATTGATGAACATATCGTTTTCGTTCTTGTTACTGAAAATGATAAGAAACAGCAAATTGTTGTAGCACGTGGAAAATTAGCACCAGGCAGTATGAAAACGCTCATCCAAGATGTTCTATCAGTTATTAATGGAAAAGGTGGCGGAAATGATTTGTTGGCACAAGGGGGCGGGGAAGCGGGTACCGTTACAAATGAAGAATTATTGTGGGTGGCACTCGATAAAGCAAAATCTCTTGAACTAGGTAATAACTAATGCCCACTATTTATCATGAAATAGTCATTAATGCGCCCATAACCACTTGCTTTGACTTAAGCAGGGATGTTACTGTCCATACACAAACAGTTGCTCATACGAAAGAAAAAATAATAAGTCATCATCCTTCACCATTATTAGAAAAAGGTGACATTGTTACATTTGAAGCTATTCACTTTTGCATTAGACAAAAACTAACGGCTAAAGTTATTCAAATGGAAAAGCCCTATTCTTTTACAGATGAGATGATAAAGGGTGCATTCAAATCACTCCGTCATATACATGAGTTCAAGCAAGTGGAGACAGGTACCTTAATGATTGATAAGCTTACCTTTGAGTCACCGTTAGGTAAAGTAGGAGACATCGCAAATGTGCTGTTTTTAGAAAAATATATGGAGAAGTTTATTGCATACCGTGCCAGAAAGTTAAAAAAGATGGCTGAGAATAATTCAACGGATAGGGGGATGACATGACTTTTCTAAAAATATTTATTTTTATCATTCTTGTTGTACCTGTTTTATCAATTTCAATCTTTGCTACGAGTCTCTATACTTCAGAAAAAACATTTACCTGGATTTATTTCGGTCTTATTTTATAAGTTTATTGTTATTGGTTTTAGGTATTATAGGATCCACTAAGAATAAAATGGTCAAAAATACGTTAGCCATCACTTCATCTATAAGTATAATCACGATTGCATCGATTGTTTTATTTTCTACTATTATTATTTATAGTGCAGAGCGAGTCAGGACTGGCACAGAGACTGTACATTTGAGTAGAATTGAAAAGGTAGACTGGTACAAGAATATTTATGTAAATATTACGAACCAGGAATATGACCTGGATAATCTAAGCAAGAGAAAGGTTCATAATATAACATTCTATTACGAAAAAGACTTTAATCCTGATTCTGTCATTCAGCTAACTATAGATACAATCAAAGAATACGAAGATGAACTAGCTTCCCTATTTCCAAATAGCGATGCGCTTCCGGTAAGTTTTATTATATACAATGATTATTATAAAATGGCATCACATTACGAAATGAGGGAAGGGAAGGTAGGAGGATTTTATGATCCGAGCAACCAAACCATTCACTTTGAAGTTCCAAACGATTCAACATTTGATATACAGGACATTAAAGGGACAATTATTCATGAATATGTTCATCATATGTATCAATCTTATAAGAAACAAAACAGTCTTCAAGGAGTAGAGCCGATTTGGTTTGTTGAAGGAATAGCGGCATACATGGAAAAAAAGAATACCATTACATATGCAGAAGAATTCAATGATATAGAATTCGTTAGTTTTACACAGTTAGATGCAATGAAAAAATGGGACCGTCACTTACAAGAGAACTATTCTCCTTACTTACAAAGCCAACTATTTATTCATTATATGATTGCTGATCATGGTACTGAAAGTGTATCTGCTATTCTATTAAACGCAGATCATTTTAATTTTGATAAGTCATTTGAAGAGACAATGGGTTCGCCTATTGAAGAGTATGAAACATCGTTTTTGGACGAATTAAGAAAAGTGGAATCCAAAATTGATGCTCTTCCAAAATTAATGTACCAAGAAAATAAACAAGAAGAAGCATTAAAGTCCTTATTAGAGGTTGTAACTATTGCTCCCAATCATAATATTGCCAATCATAACATTGCGAATGTCTATCAAGAACTTGGTAATTATGAACAAGCTCTAAGATATAGGGAGAACGTAGTCAACTTGGACATTGAGCACGCCCCTTCCTATTCGTACCTAGCTGAAACACTCCTTTTCTTTGATATTGATAAGGCCCTCAAGGCAGAAATGACAGGCTTTAAATATGCTACAAAGGATTCGCAAAGTAACCTAAGCTTCCATGAAGACAGAGTAAACGATTTAAAGTATATTCAAGAAAATATCGATAATGGAAATCCTTTTAAGGGCTATATCGCACTAGTAAAAGAAGGAAATAGCTGGATGTTAAACGAAAGAAATAAGAGGGATCTAATCTCAAAGGTTTTAGATGAGTATCCAAACATTGAATCAAAAGAGCGGGAGCAGCTAATAGTGTTACTTAATGAGTAAGTATTTTGCCAGAAGTAAAATAGTATACCAATTAACAGCGTGAATTCAGACAATCTGATTCACGCTTTTTTTATATTGGATACTTAGGCACCAAGTTTACCTGAGACAATACGAGGTGCTGTCTTACGCTGAGTTTTTTGCATTGCTATTTCTTTTAAATTGCTTCGGGGTGATACCGATGTATTTCTTAAAAAGGCTGGTGTAATAACTTTGATTACAATATCCGAGTAACAAAGAGATATCAAGAAGAGTCGCCCCTGTATGAAGTAAGAAATACTTCGACTCTTCAATTTTTTTCCGGTTGATATATTCTTTTATGGATACGCCAACTTTTTTTCGAAATAAGGTAGAAAGGTAATTAGGGCTGACTTGTATTTCTTCTGCGATACTTTCTAACGTTAAAGGCTGAAAGAGGTTTTGCTGGATATATTCGATTGAACGGTCAATGATCTCATTTTGAAAAGGCTTTTGCCCATAATCAATAATTGACTGTATAAAAGTTTGCACCATTTCGTATTCTACTTGATGAAGCATTTTTTTATCTGACACCTTTTCGATATGCCTGATTAATACATCACTTAAATCATAGGCCGTCTCCGGTGCCACTCCTGCTTTGATCGTTTCGCGAGTGAGAAGGGTACATAAGCAGATAAGAGAATTTTTTAATGAGCGCAAGGGTTCATATGCCAGCGTAGCTCGGTCTAGTTTATTAATTTCATTAAGAATTTGATTGGCCTTTGTTAGATTTGCATTACGAACCCAATGCAATAACTCTTGCTCAAGCTGATAGGATGGATGAACAAAAAATGACTTATCTTTTTCAATTTTAGCTTGTGTAAACTGTTTTATTAACTCTTGTTGAATAGAAGACAATCTTTGCATGTAACAATCACCACTTTTTGTGAAAGTAAGTTTTTAATAAAAATCTTACATTTTTAATATAATTATATGGTGTAAGCACTTACAATTCAATTAATAACTCTAAGGAGGTAAAAGCAATGAAAAGTTGGAAATCAAAACTTGTATCATTCTCTCTTATGTCGACACTTTTATTAGCAGGTTGTGGCGGTGGAGATGGTGAAGATGCAAAAGGAACTGAAGACAAAGGTACAGATAAGGGTGCAGGTGAAGAAGTAGTTATTAAATTTGGTGCACAAAATGACAGTACTCCTGCAACACAGGCACTAATCGATGGATTCAACGAAAGCCAAGATAAGTACAAGGTTGAGTGGGAAGCCTTAACAAATGACTCTGCACAAATGCATGACCAATTACTTAATTCATTATCAAGTGGTTCAAGTGATTATGACGTCATTTCAATGGACGTTGTATGGGCTGGTGAATTTGCAGGCGCTGGATTCCTAGAACCAATTGACACTCGTTTAGCTGATGCTGGGTTAAAGAAAGATCAATTTAACGCTGGTTCAATGACATCCGGTAACTATAAAGGGAAGCAATACACACTTCCGTTCTTTCCGGACTTGGGTCTCCTTTACTATCGTAAAGATATTGTAAGTCCTGAAGATGCTGCTAAGTTAGACAGCGGTGATTACACATATGATGATCTATACACAATGGCTGAAAAGTATACAGGTCAAGCTAACACAAAATACGGATTTCTGTATCAATCGAAGCAATATGAAGGTTTAACAGTTAACGTAACCGAATTCTCGAATTCATATGGTGATGTTAAGTCTGGTTTAGAAACGATGTATAAATTCACAAATGCAGCATTCTCACCAAAAGATATACTAAACTTCATGGAAGGTGAGACAGCGACAAACTTTACACAAGGAAATGCTGTTTTCGCTCGTAACTGGCCATATCAATTCGGTATGATTAAAGGTCAAGAAGAAGGCGTAACGGTAAAGGTTGACCAAGTAGGTATCGCTCCACTTCCAAACGGTGGTTCTGTAGGAGGATGGTTACTAGGAGTTAATAAAAACTCTAAAAATATTGAAGGTGCATGGGAATTCATCCAATATGCTGCGGGTGAAGAAGGACAAAAAATCATGTCTACACAAGGTGGTTACCTACCAGGATTTAATGCTCTATTAGAGGATGAAGAAGTAAAAGCGGCAAATGAAATGCTTTCTTATCCTGGATTCCAAAAGGCACTATCCACAACGATTGCACGCCCAGTTTCTCCTGAGTACAACAAAGTATCTGATACCATTCAAGTTCAAGCACATAAATATTTGAGCTCAGGTAATGGTGTAGATGAAGCAGCAACAGCAATTACAGATGCTGCGAAATCGGAGTAGAATCCATAAGGGATTACCCTTAAAACTCCTTATGACTTCTGTTCATAAGGAGTTTTCTTTTATATGTGAGATGAAGGGTTCCTAGGACTACTCGGGCAACATAATTTGAAGTCTTTCTACTCATCCTAAGAGGTAGAAAAACACATTCTAAAAAATATTTAAATCATTTCAAGGAGAGGGTGATAGCATGCAACAAAAAATGGGAGTATCCGGATGGTTATACATACTGCCTACATTAATCCTAATTGGGATTTTTTCATTGTGGCCTGTTGTACAATCGATTACATACTCATTCTTTGATTATCGATTAAATGACCAGCAAAAGGCAGGTCTCTATATAAACGAGCGATTTAACACAGATTTATTTAACGAAACAGCTTTATATGTTGGACTGTTCCTAGATGAGGAACTAGTGAATATATCTGATCCAGAAGACCAGGCTGATGTTCAGCAATTAATTGAGAAAGTTACTACAGTAGGCGCAAAATATAAAGACCAAAAAGGTGTCATAACAATTTCAGAGGAAGAAAAAGAAGCAATTAATAAGCTGCATAAAGAATCAAAGGCAACATATGAAGAATTAGCAAGTAAATACACATTAACACATGCAGAAAATTTACCATTACTCATTGAAGATTTTCATAACTCTGTCATACCATCCAACTTTATTGGATTTAAAGCATATAAAACAGCACTAGGTGATGAACGAATAAGAATTGCTTTAGTCAACACAGTCATCTTCACCATATTTTCTGTAACATTAGAACTTATTCTAGGGTTAGGTCTTGCAATGGTCTTGAATAAAGCGATATTTGGTCAGGGTTTAGTTAGAACAACTTCACTAGTTCCATGGGCAATACCGACAGCCGTAGCTGCTTTAATGTGGAGCTATTTATATGACGGCAGTAGCGGGATTGTGGCACATTTCTTTGAGATGATAGGGATTGTGGACCAATCACAAGATTTATTATTAAGTGCAAGTGGTGCCATGATGGCAACCATCTTAGCTGATGTTTGGAAAACAACACCGTATATGGCGTTATTACTTTTAGCTGGTTTACAAAACATACCGAACTCTCTTTATGAAGCGGCGTCCATTGATGGGGCAACGAAAGTTCAAAGCTTCTTCAGAGTCACGCTACCTTTATTAAAGCCATCTATCTTAGTTGCGTTATTATTCCGTACATTAGATGCCTTCCGAGTATTTGATTTGATTTTTGTTCTTACAGGTGGAGGTCCAGGTGGTTCAACAGAGACAATGTCGATTTACGCATACAAAACAATGTTTGGTCAAACAAACTTTGGCTATGGATCAGTCGTTGTCATGCTCATGTTTGTTTGCGTGGCAATCATTGCAATCGTATTTGTAAGACTGCTTGGTGCCAATATACTAGATCGTAGTTAAAGGGGGGAGATTAAAATGAACTCATCAAAGAAAAAACTATGGATAACATTTGGAATTGTCGTGGTACTTTATTTATTTGCAATGGTATTTCCGTTCTTTTGGGTATTTATCACGTCATTTAAAACAAGTGGTGAGATTTTTGGTGCAGGTGCCTTCAATGTCATTCCAGAAAATCCAACACTGCAAAATTATATAACCATTTTATTTGAAAAAAACATATTGCGATCAATCATGAATAGCTTGATTGTTGCGATTACAACAACTGTTTATGTCATTATCGTAGCGACCTTTTGTGCATACGCAATTTCTAGGTTCACGTTCCGGGGAAAGAGTGTTTTACTTGGTTTAGTATTAGCAGTATCCATGTTCCCGCAAATGATTATTACGGGCCCTGTATACAATTTGTTTTATGATTTAGGTTTATTAAATTCTTATGCAATCGTACTTCCTTATTCAACGATTACCTTACCAATGGCTGTTTGGATATTAGTAACACATTTTAATCAAATCCCTTTAGCACTGGAAGAATCGGCGAAAATTGATGGAGCGACCCGTTTTCAAACTTTATATAAGATTGTTTTTCCGTTGGCAGCCCCAGGTGTATTTACGACGGCGATTATTACTTTCATCGCTGCCTGGAATGAGTTTCTACTAACGGTTACGTTAAATTCAAATGCTGAGTATCACACTGTGCCTGTAGCCATCTCATTTTTACGAACACAATTCACCATTTTATGGGGTGAAGTAGCAGCAGCTACAGCGATTGTTACCATTCCAACCTTAATTGTTGTACTTGTATTCCAAAAGCAGATCGTATCAGGATTAACATCAGGTGGAGTAAAAGAATAATAGCATCCCGGTATGCCTCCTTCATAAGTGGAGGTGTGCTGGGTTCTTAATAGGAGTGAAAGCATCATGACATGGACAATTCATTCACAATCAACAGAGCTAGACAAGCTACTATTGGAAGAGAGCTTATTTTTCAATGGCAATGGTTATATCGGAGTCAGAGGAAATCTAGAAGAAGGTCATACAAACGGTACACGGAGTATTCGCGGTACCTATTTGAATGCCTTTCATGACATTGTAGATATCCAATATGGTGAGAAACTGTATGCTTTTCCAGAGACTCAGCAAAAACTACTAAATATCATCGATACCCAAACAATACAGATTTATATTGGAAATGAGGAAGAAAGATTTTCTCTTTCAGAGGGAGAAGTTCTTTCCTATGACAGATATCTTCACTTAGATAAAGGAATGACTGAACGTCACGTTCATTGGAAATCGCCAAAAGGAAATGAAATAAAGCTTGTCTTTAAAAGGTTAGTTTCATTTACGGAAAGGGAACTATTTGTACAGTACATACATCTCATTCCTGTAACACCGGCATTACAGGTGAAAATCATGACAACGTTAAATGGGGATGTTGAAAACTTTACAGACCCAAATGACCCACGTGTTGCGAGTGGACATGCAAAGCGATTACGTGTTACGGATGTAAAGTTAGTGGATGAGGCTGCCTTTGTTGAAGTTGAAACGTACACATCAGGCTTAAAGGCTGCAGCACTTTCAACTGTTTCTGTTCATGAAAATGAGGCTTCTATTACGAATGAAGTAGAGGAAAATGGAGTCACATCTACTGTTTCGTTTACGTTGAATAGTGAAACTTCCTTTGAAAAGAGAACATTTTTTGCTGATACATTACGGTACGATGATATTCAATCGACGGTAATCCAGTGTAACGACAAGGTATCCCACTTAACATTTGAACAGCTTTGTGAAGATCAGAAGAACTATTTAGAACGCTTCTGGGGAAATACAGATGTTACGATTCAAGGAGAAGCTCAGCTTCAAGAAGGAATTAGGTTTAACTTGTACCATTTATTACAATCTGCAGGACAAGATGGTGTATCGAATATTGCAGCGAAGGGACTATCTGGAGAAGGTTACGAAGGGCATTATTTCTGGGACACAGAAATTTATTTACTTCCCATGTTCACGATGACAAATCCAGAGCTGGCAAAGAAACTATTAATGTACCGTTACTCCATTTTAGATGGTGCAAGGCAACGAGCAATGGAAATGGGCCACAAAAAAGGAGCGCTTTTTCCGTGGAGAACAATTGCTGGAACAGAAAGCTCGGCTTATTTCCCTGCAGGAACAGCACAGTATCATATAAGTGCTGACATCGCGCATAGCTATATTCAATATTATCTGGCAACTGGGGATTTTGAATTTATAGAAGAAGCAGGAGCAGAGGTATTGATTGAAACAGCTCGTCTTTGGATTGAAACCGGGCATTATCATAATGGTCAGTTTAGAATTGATACCGTTACAGGTCCTGACGAATATACGTGTATTGTCAATAACAATTACTATACAAATGCAATGGCTAAGCAAAACTTACAGTGGGCAGTGAAAGCAGCAAAGCTTATAGAGGAGAAGGCTCCAGAAGTTTGGTTGAAATTAAAGAGCAAAATTCAGTTAGAGGAACAAGAGCTGACTGGTTTTGAACATGCTGCAGAACATATGCTTTTGTTAGTTGATAAGGAGTTAGGAATTAACCCACAGGACGATACATTTTTACAAAAAGAAGTGTGGGATTTTGAAAGTACAAAAGAGGAACAATATCCACTTCTTTTACATTACCATCCACTCACGCTGTATCGCTATCAAGTTTGTAAACAAGCAGATACCGTTCTATCTCATTTCCTACTGGAGGATGAACAATCAGAAGAAATTATGAAGAACTCGTATGATTACTATGAGAAAATTACGACACATGATTCCTCCTTGTCATCTTGTGTATTCAGTATGATGGGAGCACGTGTCGGTTATCTCGATAAGGCATATGACTACTTCATCGAAACAGCAAGGTTAGACTTGGACAATACACATGGTAATACGAAGGACGGTCTCCATATGGCGAATATGGGTGGTACATGGATGGCCATCACAGCAGGCTTTGCAGGAATGCGAGTGAAAGAAACAGGGCTACTTTTCCGTCCACAGCTACCAAAGCAGTGGAAAGGTTACTCATTCCGTATTCAATATCGAAATAGTCTTATCCATATCGAAGTGAACAGCGATCATATACAGTTCTCTTTATTATCTGGTGAGGGATTAAGCGTAAATGTTTGGGAACAAAAGGTTGAGATTCGAAATGAACAACCAATAACAATACCAATGAAAAGAGGTGTCTAAATGATCAAGGCATTCATTTTTGATTTGGACGGAGTCATTACGGATACAGCGGAATATCATTATTTAGCTTGGAAAGCTCTTGCAGAAGAAGTTGGAATAACATTTGACCGAGAATTTAACGAAAAGTTAAAGGGCGTGTCAAGAATGGATTCTCTAGAACGAATATTGGAACTAGGGGGAAAACAGCATGATTTTTCTATAGAAGAAAAAGAACAGCTTGCCACGAAAAAAAATGAACATTATAAGCAACTGATTGCAGGCATTACAGCTGCCGATATACTACCTGGTATTGAAGAACTGCTTAAAGAAATTAAGAAAAACGGGTATTTACTAGGGTTAGCCTCTGCTAGTAAAAATGCTCCTGAAGTACTTCGTTCATTAGGTTTATATGATCAATTTGATTGTATTGCTGATGCTGCAGCAGTTGAAAAAAGTAAACCTGCACCAGATATCTTTCTATTAGCTGCCAGTATGTTAAAGGTTGAGCCTTCACAATGTATCGGTATAGAAGATGCTGAAAGCGGAATAGAAGCCATCCAAAGTGCGAATATGTTCTCTGTCGGAGTAGGTGATGAAGAAAGTTTAAAAAGTGCGGATTATTATGTACCTGATACAACAGAACTATCACTTCAAGCTATTTTAAATGCTTCTCATCATTAAGAGAAAGTGGCTGGGACATAAGTATTTCAGCAAATGAAAAACCCCGACTATTAGAGGATGTTTTAATTAAGCATTCACTAATGGTTGGGGTTTATTTGTTGACTCATATGTTTGATTGACTAGAGAGGAAGACACTCTTCACTCATGCGGGTAGTAGAGAAAAGGTTAGGAGAAGGAAGAGCAGTCAAATAGATTTGGTGAATACATTCGGGAGAAATAGATATAAAGTAAACTGGAAGTCTAGTAATATAGTAGAATAAATTGCAGAATTAGGGAAGAATGAGTAAAATATAGTATTATACATCTTTTTACCATATATATAAAGTCCTAATAGGCGGCGTGTATTGAAAATATACAAGATGAAATATTCCATACTACTATGCAATGTATTTTGTAACTAATAGTGTAGGCTTTACAGATGGCAAAAATTTTACCCTTATTAGGAAAAATGGTGCAGACATAATACTCGTGCAGACAACATCCACTATGCTCTTATCAAGGTAATAGAGAGGGGAAGACTATGGAATTCAAATATGTCGACCATTTAAGAGATGCCTTCTTTGTCTTAGACAAAAATTGGTGCTTTACCTATTTAAATAATGAAGCAGAAAATTTGTTACAAAAAACGAAAGAAGAACTTATAGGTTCTCTAGTGTGGAGTGAGTTTAAAGAGGCTAAGGATTCGTCATTCTATGAAAATTATTATAAAGCATTTAACGAAAGTAAAACGGTTGAATTTCAAGAGTATTATCCCCCTTTAAAAACATGGTTTGATGTGAGAGCATATCCGATTGAAGAAGGATTGGCTGTGCATTTTCGGGATGTGAGTGAATCTAAAAAATTACTCTCTGAGAGCAGAGAACATTACCGGTCACTGTTTGATCAAAATCCTAATGCAGTGTTTTCATTTGACCTAGAGGGAAACTATTTGTCAATTAATGATAGCTTTGAGGATCTTCTTGGTTATACAAGAGAAGAGTATCTACAAATGAATTTTACTCCTCTTGTAATTCCAGAGCATTTAGCGAAAACACAATTTCATTTTGAAAAGGCTGCTAAAGGTGTGCCACAGACATATGAAGTGACATGCTTAACGAAAAGCCAAAATAGAGTTCATGTAAATGTTACGAATGTACCGATAGTTGTAGAAGGGAAAATTGTGGGTGTTTACGGAATTGCAAAGGATATTACGAAGAGTAAGCAAACCGAATTAGAGTTAAAGGAAACAGAAGTAAGTTTGCGATCTGCACTTCGAGTTGCAAAATTAGGAAGCTGGGAATGGCATTTAGCAAGTGACAGGCTTTTATGGTCGGAAGAGATGGTTAAGCTGATTGGGTGGGATGTGGATCCTGCTACATTAACGTATCAGCAGTTCTTACTCTTTGTCCACCCTTTGGATCGTACGAAAATGAATGAAAATTTGGAAGTTGCGTTGACTAACAAACAATTTAATTTGCATTTCCGAATTATGAAACCGGATGGACAAATTCGGTTTATCGAGTCTAACGGAGAGGCGCTGTTTGATGAAAAGGGATATGCGATAAAAATTATCGGCACTTCTCAGGATGTGACGGAACGAACAATTGAGCAAGAAAGCTTGAGAAGAAGTGAAGAGCTGTACGAACTCATTACAACGAACTCCCAAGATATTATCATGTACATCAAGCTGGAAGGTAACATCCGTTTTGTATCGCCTGCTGTGGAGAAAGTATTAGGATATAAACCTGAACAATTACATGGCGTGTCTGTTAAAGAACTGATTCACCCTGATGAATTAGAAGAAGTGCTAAAGATAAATCTTAATAAAACAGATGTTTTTACAGGGCGCTTCCTTCACAGAGATGGACATTACGTATGGATTGAGACATCACTAAAGGTCATACACCATTCTAATGGGGTCATTGATAAAATATTGGCAATTGGTCGAGATATTACAGAGCGTATAACAGCCAAAGAGTTAATGGTGAAGTCAGAGAAACTTAACATGGCAGGTCAGCTGGCTGCAGGGATCGCACATGAAATTAGAAATCCGTTAACAGCGATAAAAGGGTTCCTTCAGTTAATGGAACAAGGTCATACGATGAGACGGGAGTACTTCAATATTGTTGGATCAGAACTTACTAGAATAGAGTTTATACTGAATGAGTTACTTCTATTGGCTAAGCCGACTATCATGAAGTTCGAACAAAGAGAGGTTACTTCAATTTTATCCCAAGTCACGACATTACTGGACACTGAGGCAATATTAAAAAATGTAATAGTAAGAACAAGGTTTCAGGACGACATCTATATACACTGTGATGAAAATCAACTTAAACAGGTGTTTATTAATTTTGTTAAAAATGCAATTGAGTCCATGCCAAATGGGGGATATATTGATATTGACGCAAAGCGGGTTAAAGATACTGTGAACATTATGATTAAAGATGAAGGATGCGGTATACCTGAAGATAAGCTAAAGCAAATTGGTCAACCATTTTTTACAACAAAGGAAAAAGGAACAGGCCTTGGACTTGCAGTAAGCTATAGTATTATTGAAAATCATAAGGGCGAAATCTCTGTTGAAAGCAAAGAAAACCAGGGAACGACCATCTTTGTCAAGTTGCCTGTGTTTGGTTTTGATCCTATTAATAAAATTGAAGAAGTCATAACAATGCATTAAAAAAACCTAATTCTCCTACGAAGACCCCCATAGAGAAAATGATAGAAACGAAATGTGTAGTAACATGTTGTTTCTTGGGGCAGATAACCTCAGGGATAAACTTGAGGAGGGAATAAATTGGGTATTCTTGCTAAGGATATAGACTTGTTGTTAGAAGCCACGATTGAGTTAGAAGAAGATTTTGAATTTGACTTTTTATTAGAAGATATTGATATAGACGTATTACTTGCTAATACTGAAAGCTGGTAAGCTAGACGAGGAGTCTAGCTTTTTTCTATTCCATTATATGAAAGGTTTCATACCCTTTCCAAATTCCTCAACGATAAAAGTTATGTAGTTAATTTGATCATCGTCAAGCTTAAATGTTGTTTTAACTTTTTGTTCTAGATCTTCAGTAATTCTTCTTTTTCCCAATTCCACTAAAGCAATTAACGAATAGCTGCAATTAATTGCTCTGGCAAAGTCACGTTGTGTCATATTAAAGTGAGTACGTATTGATTTAATCTTTTCTTTCTCCATCTTAATATACCACCCCGATAAAAATAGTTACTCTTAGAATATAGGAAATTTATAGGAATTGAAACAAAAATCAGGCAAAATATTTGTCAAAAAAATGAACGGTAAAAGAAGTTCAAAATAGAACATACTAAAAGAGAAATGGCGAATGCTGTTTCCATCAATCACAATTAAAGGGGTGTAGTCATGGGCATTTTAAGCGGAAATCCACAAAATGAACCTTTGCATTATGGTGAAGTTCATGGTGTATGGAGTTATTTAGCTGGTTCAAAGGCGATGACTGCAGGTTATCAAGTGTATCTTAATCATACAGGTGATAAAGACCTTCGTAAAATCATAGAAGATATGATTGATACAATGAAGGATGAAACAGAGCAACTAGAAGTGATCTTAAAGGCAAACGGAATTGCCTTACCACCAGCACCTCCTGAACGACCTGAAGCGAATATCGAGGAAATTCCTCCTGGTGCAAGAGTAAATGACCCTGAAGTTAGTGCTGCGCTTTCGGCGGATGTAGCAGCAGGCTTAATTATGTGCAGCCAACAAATGGCGCAGGCAATACGTGAAGATATTGCCGTAATGTTTGGTCAGTTCCATACAGTGAAAGCTCAGTATGGATTAAAACTATTACGATTAAATAAAGAAAAAGGCTGGTTAGTGCCGCCACCTTTACATGTAAAAATACCGGAACAGGTCTAACAGCAAGAGCGAGGTTTACCTCGTTCTTTTTTATATAGGCTGTTTTTCTATAAATTGTTGTGTTTCAAATAATACGAATACAGCGTTCATTCTCATTTCCGATAAATGGTTCAATTTCGCCAGAATACAGTCACCATCGCCAATAAAAAAGTATATTCGCCGAAACAACGATCATTTTCGCCGATAAGCCAATAGAAATCGCCGATAAATGGTTCAATTTCGCCGGAATATGGCCACTACCGCCGATAAAAATATAAATTCGCTGAAACAACGATCATTTTTGGCATTAAATGGTTCAATTTCGCCGGAATACATCCATCACCTCCAATAAAATATAAATTCATCAAAGGATATAGACTATCTATTCGAAATGAATCGCGACAACGTTTAGAAATAAAGCCTAAATAACCAGAAAAAAATTTGTATTTATCCGAAACCAATCTTTACATAGAGCGTATATAATATCAACTAATTAAGAAGGTAGGAGAAAAATATGAAAAATGCTCATGAGATAGAATATCAGCTTCATGGTGATGATATGCAATTTGTAGAAATTGAACTAGATCCAGGTGAAAGTGCCATTGCAGAAGCTGGCGGTATGATGATGATGGAAGACGGTATCGAAATGGAAACAGTCTTTGGCGATGGCTCAGCCTCACAAAGTAAAGGCTTACTAGGCAAATTAGTAGGAGCAGGAAAACGTTTAGTAACGGGTGAGAGTTTATTCATGACGGTCTTTACAAACCAAGGGGCAGGTAAGAAACATGTATCATTTGCAGCTCCATATCCAGGCAAAATTATTCCGGTTGATTTAAGTGAAATGAATGGAAAAGTGATTTGTCAAAAGGATGCTTTTCTCTGTGCAGCGAAGGGTGTCTCGGTAGGAGTGGAATTTCAACGAAAATTAGGAACAGGCTTCTTTGGCGGCGAAGGCTTTATCATGCAAAAACTTGAAGGAGATGGTCTTGCATTTTTACATGCAGGTGGTACGATACAACGCAGAGACTTGAAGCCAGGGGAAAAGCTTAGAATTGATACTGGCTGCTTAGTGGCTCTAACAAGAGAAGTTGATTATAATATCGAATTCGTAGGTAAAGTGAAAACAGCATTTTTCGGTGGAGAGGGTCTATTCTTTGCCACTGTTCAAGGTCCTGGAACAGTATGGATTCAATCTCTACCATTTAGTAGATTGGCTGACCGAATATTTGCCAGTGCACCCAAAAACGGTGGATCAACTGGAGAAGGTAGTATTTTAGGTGGTATTGGTAACATCTTAAATGGTGATTAAAAAGGCACTTACAAGGACATTGTTGCTATAAAATAAGTCTCAATAACACATACAGGTGTATAATTCATTACTATGACAAAAGATGTCTTAAAACTGTGATAAAGCTAAAAAGGTAATTGACAGAAAAATTGAATCATTTTACACTATCATAAAGTAAATATCTCCTAAAGGGGAGTAGCTCATGCAGCAAAGTCGTCAGTACAGGGTTCTGTGATAACCCTCGGCAATGCTTGGCAACGAATATGTTGTTAGCGAGACCTTTACCACAGCAAGGTAGAAGTCTGACGTTTTTTAGACCTTTACCATTAGGTAAAGGTCTATTTATTTAATTTGGCTATTTTCGTATAGATTATTGTTTTGAGTAAAATCCCAAATGCCGGAATTTTACCTTAGTATATAGATACTTCTATACATTAAGAGAGTTGCTCTTATCTAATACAATTTACTTCTAAAACTGGTGTACACCCAGAATAATTGTACTAAAATCAACAATGTTTTAGAAAAGAGTCTAAATTTAAGATGATATGAAACCTTTCATTATAGACAACGTAAAGATAATAAATGCAAAATGGGATCGTTAGGGGGAGCAAAGATGTTATTAAGAAAATACATGTCGTTACTGGGGATTGGATCTGCAAGAGTTGACTTAGTATTGGAAAGAGAGGATGTCCGACTGGGTGACTCCATCAGAGGTCACTTTTCAATAAACGGAGGAACTGTAGAACAACAAATCAAAAGAATTGAATGTGATTTGTTGAAGATCGATGTAACAAATGAGACGGAGGAAGTGGTGGATTCAACAACTATTCTATCAGAGTCTTGTATTGAATCTGATGTATGTAAAAACATTCCCTTCTCTTTTTATATTTCTCCATCACTTGTTCCGACAGGGCAAGGGATAAGCTATCGCTTTAAAACGCGACTTGTGTTCCAAGAGGGCGTAATGAGTTTAGATCAAGATTTAATTAAATTATTACCACAGGTTGACTAGGAGACTAACATGTTGAAATTATTTAAACGCCTTCGCTTTATTTTAAAGTTTTGGAGATTTATTCCGTTTCTCTTGGATTACTTTTTGTCCGTAGAGATACATTTAAAAGATAAACTACTATCTATGGCACTTATTGTGGGTTATTTCTTCATGCCATTAGACATTATTCCAGATTTTCTATCATTCTTTGGAATAGTTGATGACATTGTGGTTGCCTCTTTTATTCTTCAAAGAATTGTTAAAAACGCACCACAGAGCTTAAAAGAGAAGCATAGATTAGATCAGGACTAGAAACGAGGGCTTACACTATGAACGATAAAGCTAGAAAAAATGGATTAAACAGCTTACCAAAGGATGTACAGCCACTAATAATCGAATATATACATCAAATGAAACAAGTTCTTAATGCGAAACTTATTGGAGTCTACTTGTATGGATCCATTGCTCTTGAAGCATTTGAGGTAAATAGTGATATTGATTTTGTAACGGTGCTATCAGCGCCTATGACACATATAGAAGAATTATTAATTGGTGAGATTCATCGATGCCTCAATGAAATGTATCCATCACTAGTAATGGATGGTGGTTATGTTGCGAGGGAACAACTTCTTAAAATAGAAGAAGTCGAGAGCTTACACATGAGAATAAATGGAAGCGAAATCGGTGAGGGTTCGATTCTCAATCCAGTAACAGGATGGATTTTATACCACAACGGGATTACAGTGATCGGCTCAGAGGAACTGTTAGATGAAATTAGTGTTAGTAAAATTAAGCTAAAACAGTATGTAAATGAAAATATGACACAGTATTGGGAGCCAAGGCTTGGGTACGTGAAGAATATCTCACTTGATAAGACTTCTGCAAGTGAAATAGATGAGGAGATAGAATGGTTTATATTAGGGATATCCAGACAGTTTTATTCCTTGAATGAGGGAGATATTGTCTCGAAAATTGCTGCAGGAAACTATATGATCACCCACTTTCCCCATCATCAAGCTATTCTTAATGAAGCAATCAGAATACGTCTCAGAAAGGAAGAGAACTCCTACTTTACATCAGAAAAAGAGAGAGTGAATGCGGCTGTATCCTTCATCGAAGAATTGTTCAATTCGTGTAAAAATAAATAATTTATAAAAGTTGTTTAAAAAACTAAAGTCTTGGACATAATACTAACGTAAGGTATTCCCCCTTATTATATACTTTTGTAGCTCACCACTTAGTTTTGTGGTGAGCTAATTTTTTTTTGTCCTGTACTTTTTAAGTAAGTTATATAGATAATCTCCGAACTTGTCTCATATGTATATAAATATAAAACTTGGAGGACAAGGGAGATACTTCATGAACAGATTTATAAAAGGATTAATTTTTTTAATCGTGGCAGCCTTTATAGGGGAATGTGTTGAGTTTTTAGTAAATCTCGTATTAGCGAAACAATTAGGAGAACATGGTATGGGACTATATATGACCATTTTACCTTCGATCTTCTTAGTTGTCATTATTGCCAGTTTAGAACTGCCTATTTCAATTTCAAAATTCATTGCAGAAAAGGAAGAACGCTATCACCGTAGCATGATGAAGCACACGATAAAATTTGCTGTCAGAATGATGTTTATCTTCACTTTGGTGGCAGTATTTGTTTTACCGAATATGCCGGTATTTGATCACTATCATCCTTATGTTAAATGGTTAGCTATACTATTAATTCCGATTATCTCTATTTCATCTCTTGCTCGAGGATATTTTATGGGGAAGCAGGATATGAGCAAAATTGCCTTTGCAAACTTTCTAAGAAAAGCCGCTCAGCTTATTTTACTAGTTGTCTTATATCAATTATTTTCGTTTGATTTGGATGTAGCAATCTTGATTGCGATAGGAACGTTAATAGGAAGCGAACTTGTCGTATTTATTTATTTAATGCATGCCTTTTTCATACAATGGCAGGTTGTCAAGCAGGGAAAATATACGGTCTTAACTGGCAAAGAGGTAAGAAAAAATCTATTAGCTGTTTCAATACCGACTACAGGTATGCGATTATTTCATGCCATTACTCATGCTGTTCAACCATTTTTAATTAAAGAGGCATTGCTTCGGTCAGGTGTAGCAGAAGGCATGGCAACAGAACAGTTTGGATTAATGGCAGGAGTGGCAATGAGTATTGGATTTTTTCCTGCCTTTATTGCTCATTCGTTGCTGATTGCTCTTATTCCAACTGTCTCAGAAGCTTATGAAAAGAAGCAGTTTGAACGACTTCAGAAAATCTTACAGCAAGTAATCTTGATTACAGCACTATATGGTATTCCAGCTGTGACATTGTTTTATTTTTTTGCTGAGCCCTTAACGCATATCTTCTTTAAATCATCATCGGCAACGTTGTATTTACAAATATTGTGGCCATACTTTTTGCTGCATTTCTTTACGATTCCAATGCAAGCCTATTTGATAGGCTTAGGGCTGGTGAAGGACGCATTTTACCATTCTATCTGGTCAACTGTTACGTCCTATTCACTCATGTTTTTACTAGGTTCCACACAACTCCAGATGCAAGGAGTTATTATCGGGATGAATTTCGGTGCCATACTTATTACGTTGATGCATTATTTAACCATCTGTCATAAGATTGGCATTTCATTTTGGCTAAAGGAACCTGCCAAACGACTAAAAACCTGATTAGTAAGAACCAATCAGGTTTTTTTCTTTTTGAATTTTTTCATACAGATTGTGGCTTTGCGTAAATACCAAAAGCTGAATTTTTACCTTAGTAGCTAGATACCTCTACACATAAAGAGAGTTGCTCTTCTCAAATCCAAACTTCATTTGCTTCTAAAACTGGTTTTACACTCAGACAAAAATTACGAAAAAAAGCAACAAATTTTTAGAAAAGAGCCTAAATTAAAAATTAAAATTATCTGGATCTGGACCGATGCGTTCGTTTTTATTTAAGCTAGAAATCTCTCTCATTTCATCGGCTGTAAGCTCAAAATCAAAAATGCTAGCATTTTCAATAATACGGTTTTCTTTAATAGACTTCGGAATTGTGACTACTTCATTTTGTAAATCCCAACGTAAAATGATTTGTGCTGGTGATTTTTGATGTTGTTCTGCAATTTTCACAATTGTAGGTTCGTTTAATAGTTCACCCTGCTTTAAAGGGGACCATGCTTCAAGTTGAATTCCTTCCTTCTTACAAAAAGCTTGCAGCTCTTCTTGTGTTAGGTGTGGATGGTACTCTACTTGGTTTACCATAGGTTTAATTTCAGCATGGCTTAGCAAATCTTCTAAATGATGGATTTGGAAGTTACTAACTCCAATAGCACGTACCTTTCCATCTTTGTAAAGCTTTTCTAATGCTTTCCATGTGTCGTTATATTTTCCTTTTACTGGCCAATGAACTAAGTATAGGTCTAAATAGTCTAAACCAAGCTTAGATAAACTAGTTTCAAACGCTTGTAATGTAGAATCATAACCTTGATCAGCGTTCCATACCTTCGTCGTGATAAATAATTCGTCGCGTGGTACACCAGCTTCTTTAATTGCTTGACCAACGCCTTCCTCGTTTTGGTAAACAGCTGCTGTATCAATACTTCGATATCCATTTTTGATAGCTGCTTTTACAGAAGAAACGACTTCTTCCCCTTCTTGAACCTTGAAAACACCTAATCCAAACCAAGGCATCTTTACACCATTATGTAAGGTAGTAGTATCTGTTAAGCTTTTCATATGATTCCTCCATCTTAGCAAATTTTTACCAAGTCATTATCTCACAAACTTATCAAAATTATGAGCAATATGCTCAGGGGAAGGAAAGTTTAAAGATTAGTATATAATTGTTGATTCGAGTATAATGAAGTGAAGTTTTTGATAGAAAGGAAGATAATTTTGAAAAGAACCTTTATTGTCATGATGGGACTTATACTGTTACTATTAGCAGGCTGTGGGAATGAAACAATAGAAGAATCGATAACCTTAGAAAATCAAGAAGGGGAAGAGGTGATCATACCAACTGGAAAGCCGGTGTTATTCTTCTTCATGACGACATACACCTGAACATTGTGTCAGCAGCAACTAGTTGAGTTGCATGAAAATATAGATCAGTTTAAAGCGTTAGATGTAGATATGTACATTGTTAGTGGAGATGAATCGAATCAGCAAAAGGAATTACATACAGCTATTCATGAACGATATGATTTTAGTCTTCCGTTTCTATCGGATCCAAATCTAACATTAATAGAGAAAATGGATATGAAGAATAATGACATGGCTTATCGTGGGTATGGCTTGCTGGACGGTGATGGCAAGGTGGTATTCTCTACGATTAATGATCATTGGGGAGAAGAATTAGATAAGACGTTGGAAGAAGTTAAAAAAGAGTTAGATCATGTAAAGAAGTAATGAACTTGTAAGGAAACTCTGTTAGAATGGAAACATATAGTAAAGAGAACATAAAACAGTTGGCAGGAAGGGAGAGTGCAAACGGATGAAAAATGTATTCCTTAGTTTTCATTTCAATTCCACTTTTCCTGCTTTAGAGCATTGGCATTAGCCTTTGCTCTTTTATTTTGTCCAAATAAGGGGGAAACAGTGTTGGTGAGATACAAACGAGTATTGTTAAAGCTAAGCGGGGGAGCACTTTCAAGTAATAACGGAGACAACTTTGATCCTATCAAATTATCACATGTTGCTGATGAGGTTTTATCCATAGTGAATATGGGGGTGGAAGTCGCAATCGTAGTAGGTGGTGGGAATATATTTAGAGGAAAGCTTGCCGAAATGTGGGGGATCGACAGGGTTGAGGCAGACAATATCGGGACAATGGGAACAATCATTAACAGTCTCATGCTTCGCGGCGTTCTAAAAAGTAAAACGGAAAAGGAAATTCGGGTTATGACATCTGTACCATTTCAATCTGTTGCAGAGCCTTACATTCGTCTGCGCGCCGTTCACCATCTTGAGAAGGGATATGTTGTTATCTTCGCTGGAGGAAACGGTCAACCATTCGTCACGACCGACTACCCAAGCGTACAAAGGGCATTGGAAACTGATTGCGATGCAATCCTTGTGGCCAAACAAGGAGTAGATGGGGTATTCACAAGTGATCCAAAACAAGACATACATGCCAAAATGTATAGAAACCTCAATTACCAAGATGTAGTGGCTAATAACATTCAAGTCATGGACCAATCGGCACTCCTTTTGGCACGCGATTACAACCTACCTGTCCACATCTTCAACTTCGACGAACCAGGCGTCATGAAACGACTCTGCGAAGGAGGACACGTCGGTACACTCGTAAGCCACCAACAGTCTGTAATTATATAAAGACAATTCGACAAAATTCGGGGAGTGCCTGGCACCACTCGAATTTTCTTTATTTATTTGTTGGTTAATTTATGCTGTTGTTGGAATTTTGTAACAATTAAGCATGGAATAAAACTGGAAACAGGATAGAATAAAAGTAGAAGGAAATTTCTTTTCGGAAGAGGTGGAGCTATGGATTTTTCTTTTGTAGCCTCAGAGGACAAAATTCGTAAGGCTTATAATGACGGTGAGTTTAAGAATTTGCCCGGCTTAGGGAAACCGCTTGTGCTTGAAGATTTATCAGCTATACCACAAGAGCTTAGAATGGCGTATAAAATGATGAAAAATGCAGGATATAATCCTGAAGAACATACGCTAAAAAGTGAAATCAAAACAATTGAGGATTTAATGGCAGCTAGCCAAGATGAGCACCAAATTGCCATCTTTAAGAAACAAATTAATGAGAAGACCATTCGCTTAAACAGCTTAATTAAAAAAAGACAAATCTCTAACTCATCAGCCTTTAAAGATTACGGAAACAGGGTGTATGATAAATTGAAATAGTGCGTGTTTCATGTTGTTACATTCAATAGATTCATCACTTAACTTTATAAAATTGCATACAAACAAAAGTATGGCCGGCATTCACCTAAACTAAAATGCCAGCCATACTTTTTTATTTTTCCGGTAGAGGATCGATTGATTCTGAATCTTTTGGCTCTAAACTTGTGGTGACACTATAGAAAAATACACCAAGACCGAGGAAAAAAATGAGACAGATGCCACCTAATGTTAACCATAAATTTAACATGGCTACCCCTCCTATACTCACTTATATGCGTAGATAGAGGTAAAATTGATAATAATTTATTGACAAAATATAGTAATTAAATTAATATCTAATTAGATATATATCTAATTTAATGAAGTGGTGAGAATATGCAACTTTCAAAAATTATTAATTACCATAAAGCAGTAACAGATCCAACTCGCATTCGAATCATTATGCTGCTGGCGAGAGGACCACTAAACGGAATTGAAATTGCAGAAAGATTAGGAATTTCTGCTCCAACTGTTACACATCATGCTAACAAACTTCGAGATGCGGGATTGCTATATCAAAGAAGAGAGAAGAATACGATCTACTTTTCATTGGATGAGAAAACATTGAAACAAAGTAGTTTATCGCTATTAAAATTAGTAGAGAAGGCAAAGGAAGGGGAAGATGAGATGTCAATCAATACAGAAGGACAATTAAAGAAATCCGTTCTAACAAATTTCTTCTCAAAAGAAGGTCGTCTAAAACAAATACCGTCACAAATGAAAAAGAAAATCATCGTGTTAGAACATTTAGTCGAGAAATTAGAGCAAGGAAAAAAATATCAAGAAAAAGAATTGAATGAATTTATCAAGCAATTTCATGATGATTTTGCAACGATACGTAGAGAGTTCATTATTCACCAGTTCATGTACAGAGAAGATAGCATATACGAATTAAATCCGAAAGAGCTATGGACAAAATGGGAGAAGTTATCGTAATAAAAATTGTTTAGAAATAGGTTGTCCCTGACTTTCTAAAAATGGTTCAATAGCAACATATGAAAATGAATAGAAACATTAAAAGCTAGGACTCTTGCTCCTAGCTTTTTCTCGTAAGTTTCAATATCCTATTAATTATTCCATTATATTCTCATGTGTTAGGTAAAGAATAACAATAGTGATTATTCGCATTGAAAGGGTAAAACGATTATACTAATGGATAGCAAAATGTAAAATGAATTAAAGGAGTTTGGCCATGAGACTTATAAGTATCTCGGACTACAATGACAAGACCATGCAATTGGCCAGGCCAATCTATGATCGTCAAAAAAGGATACTACTTGCAGCCGGTCGCTCGATCCATCCCAAATATTTAGTCCGATTGGAAGATATGGATATACGTTATCTATTTGTTGAGGATGCAATCTCAGAAGGTATTACGATGGAAGAAATGGTGGATATGCCGACATGGATGGATGCTATTGAAGTTGTTCAAAAAGTATACGAAAGTGCTGCCACTAAGAAAACATTTGAATTAAGAGAACTTCAGCAGATAACAAAAAAGTTAATAGATGAGGTAGCAAAACGAAAAGCAATTGTTTTAATTCCAACAACCTCAATTGCTGAAGATTTACGAAGATATGCTCACAGTGTAAATGTAGCACTACTTGCACTCCAAGTTGCGAAAAGGTTGAATGTGAATAACATACAATTGCGAGACTTAGCGATTGGTTCATTAGTACATGACGTAGGAAAGGCCATTACAAAGGATGATGAACATCACCCGCAAGAAGGCTTTGATTACTTACGTAAAGTTCGTGATTTAAGTTTGTTATCAGCACACGTTGCCTTTCAACATCATGAACAACTTAATGGAGAAGGATTCCCACGCAAGATTTCTGGCAATGCATTTCACGAATTTGCCCAAATCTGTGGAATATGTAATTTATATGAGAATATGATCTCTCGTGAAAATATTCCACCTCATATGGCAATGGAGCTTATTATGACTAAGAGTGGGATTGGATACAGCGAAGAAGTGGTTCAAGCCTTCATTCAAAGTATACCGAGCTATACACCTGGAACGAAAGTGAAACTGAATACTGGAGATGCAGCAATTGTTTCTAGAATAAGATCGCATATGCAACGACCAGTTGTACGTTACCTGACAAACAATGAAGAAGTTTACCTGGATGAAGACTATACATTACTCATAACGGGAATTATAGAAGAAAATAGTGCTGCTCAATAGAGCAGCACTATTTTTTTAAGTTACCTAATTCTTCAGCAATTGCCTGCATTTCACTAATTGAAAAGTTATCTTTGCTTGATACAAGCTGATATAAGTCTTTCAAATCATCATAGGCAGATTCGTTAAAATGAGCGGCTTTAATAATCCCTGCATTTAATAACTTTAATTTTTGTGAAATTTCATTAACCATAAACTCGATATTTTCAGCAGTTTTTTGAGATAAATCCATTTTGTCATCTCCTTATGTAAACATGTATTAGTATTGTACCATGAATTGTAAATGTAGACTCTAAAGTATTGAAAAAAAGCAATTTTGGTGAATGTTAGAAGTTTGTCTACATATAGTTTAGTACGGACAAACATTGGGAAAATAAAAAGATGGTTGGTCTTCGTTTGAAGGCTGTTTTTGCATAAATTGTAGTTACTCAAATAAAAAGAGAACTCATCTATATTCATGAGAAGCTTACTTAAAAAATGATATTCCAAAAAGGAGTCTGTATGTTTAAAGACAAATCTTTACTACTCGAGCTTTGGAAAAGATTTAAAAACGATGAAATTGCAGGGCTCTCAGCAGAATTGGCTTATTTCTTTTTACTGTCACTTTTTCCATTTCTCATATTCCTAATTACATTAATTGGGTATCTGCCATTATCACAGGATGATTTATTAGGTGTTATTAATCAGTACGCACCGGGAGAATCGATGAAGATTATCGAAACAACTCTAGAGGGAATTGTTCAAAAACAAAATGGGGGCCTTTTATCATTTGGAATTATCTTTACAATTTGGTCTGCATCAAATGGATTAAATGCAGTAATTCGAGCCTTCAACAGAGCGTATGACGTAAAGGAAACAAGACATTTTCTTGTAGCTCGATTCATGTCAGTTGTACTTACTGTTGCAATGATCATGGTAATTGTGGTTGCTTTATTACTACCGGTTTTTGGACATAAAATTGGAGTATTCGTGTTTTCAACATTTGGTTTGTCTGATACGTTTTTAGCAGTTTGGAATGCAGCAAGATGGATAGGTAGTTTTATCATATTATTTATTGTTTTTAGTTGTTTATATTATTTTGCTCCTAATAAACGTCTTCATTGGAAAGAGGTATTTACAGGTTCGTTTTTTGCGACACTAGGTTGGATTTTGGTCTCTACAGGATTTTCTTACTATGTCGGAACATTTGGGAATTATTCTGCTACCTACGGAAGTTTAGGTGGAATAATTGTTCTGATGATATGGTTTTATTTATCAGGCATGATCATTTTACTTGGCGGGGAACTGAACGCCACAATCAACTGTTTTAGAGAAGAAAAAACAAAGTAACTGATAAAAGGGACCTTACTTTAAGGTCCCTATTACTATTCTGCAATCTCTTCAAAATGAAAGTAGGCCGTTGCATAGATATGTTCAATTTCAGCATCAGTCATATAGATAAGTTGTTCTTCCGCCAAACCTTTTGTTCGCTGAATAAATTCAATCATGTTTCTCCGTTCTTGTCGACTCATCCTCAAATCGCTCCTTTTACTGTATTAATACAGTTAATCATTTACTTTTTATTATTATATAACAGTGTATTGAAACTGTGCAACTATTATGTGTAAATTCAGAAAAAAAGGCGTCACTCTGTGTTGCCACGAGTTACGCCTTTATACTGTATTTTATTAGCTTGCTTGCTCAGTTATTTGTTGTTGTTTTTTGTTTGAAGATACTATAGCTATGAATATCATAAATAAAACTAGACTTATGATATGGAAGTAACTGATTGATTGAAACCATTGGATAAACATTCCACCTAGAAATGGTCCGAGCAGGCTTCCTATACTAAAGGAAATACCACACAATAAATTCCCTGTCGGTAACAGAGATCTCGGCAATAAATCTGCCATATAGCTGATTCCTAGAGAGAAGGTGGAACCAACGAGCATCCCTGCCAGTAGGAAACAGATCGTTAACCCAATTGAAGACTGCTCAAAGAGACTCGCAAGTAAAAAAGCAATTGTTCCACTTGATAAGACAATCATCAGGATATTCTTTCGACCTACCTTATCGCTTAATATTCCAAGAGGCAGCTGTGTAATAATGCTACCAGCAGCGAAGGCTGTAAGTAAAATAGAGATATTAGTTACAGAATGTCCGATTCGTAACCCGTAAACAGGGAAGATTCCATTTAATGATGCTTCCAAAAATCCATATCCTAATGGCGGGAGAAACGCAACCCAACCATACTTCCAAGCCTTAGAAAAACGTTTCATCGTGTCGACAAATGAACTCACTTTAAATTCTTCATCAGGAAATTCATTTTTTAATGTGAAAAGGAAGACCCAGCCAATCAGACAAAGTACAGAAGAAACGATAAAAGGAAGTGCTTCATTAATGGTAACAAGCGGAGTCATTAAGGGACCTGCCGCAAATCCGATACCGAAAAATAACCCATATAACGAAACATTTCGTCCCAAGTTTCCTTTTGTTGAGAAAGAGGTAATCCACGTCTGGGTGCCGAAGTGAAGGGCGTGGTCTCCAATTCCAATGAAGAGTCTAAGGAAAAACCAAAACCAAAATGATTGCCATAATGGGAAAAGCGCAAGTGAAACAATAACAAGTAATCCACCTAAAATAATAACAGGTTTGTAGCCATACTTTCGCAGTGGATTTTCCATGAAAGGTGAAACAAGTAAAATTCCAATATATAGGGCGGTAGCATTCAAGCCGTTTAAAGAAGACTCAAGCCCTTGGTTTTCAAAAATAACAGCTATAAGTGGGAGTAACATACCTTGCGAAAAACCAGAGATCGCAACAATGCTGACAAGTATCCAAAAACGAAATTTATTGTTCATCTCTAAGCCTCACTTTTAAAAAAATTCACTAACAAATCGTATCACCCTTTCCGAATTATGCCAATAGAAAAGTAAGGCTCTTTTCTAAAACTTTGTTGCAATTTCGTAAACTTATTCTGTGTGTATAACCAGTTTTAGAAGCAAAAAGCGAGGTTGGATTAGAGAGCAACTCTCTTTATGTATAGAAGCACTATATACTAAGGTTAAAATCCAACTTTTGGGATTTTACTCATGAAGCAACAATCTATACGAAAACAGCCAAAAGTAAAGATTACTTTAAAGGTAAAGAAAGAAAAATTATAATGGAGGAAATAGATATGAAGAGGAAGTGTAAGAATGAGATTTGAAATGAAGGAAGTCGGTTTTAAAACAAATGTTGAGTACGGTGAGCTTCATGTGTCCGGTAATGAGGAATACGGGTTTAGACCATATCAATTAATGGTGGCATCTATCGCAGTATGCAGCGGAGGAGTCCTTCGTACAATTCTTGAAAAAAAGAAGTTACATATAGACGATATTAAGATTGATACTGAAGTCATGCGAAACCCTGATATGGCAAACCGAATTGAAAAAATACTCATTCATTATACGATAAAAGGAATGAACTTACAGGCAGATCAAATTCAGAAGGCCATTCACCTTGCGAACAAAAACTGCCCTATGGCACAATCTGTTGCAGGAAGCATTGAAATTGAAGAGACATTTGAATTAATCTAAACAATAGCAAAAGCCCCTATCAATTAATGATAGGGGCTTTTGCCGGACATACTAATGAGTGCAAAATAATGAAATGTAGGATTAAGGAATGAAAAGCTTTAGGGTTAAGTAGAGTATAACATTTATTTTTAATCTTGTAAATATTCAAATAAATTAAAATTTATACGATATAATTCTGTCTCTATTAAGTGATATGCGATGAATAGTGAAGGAGAAGAGATATGCATAAAATTAGAATGATATTTTATTTAGTAGGACTTACCATCTTATCTATGGGGATTAGCTTGACGATAAAGTCGGACATGGGAGCAGGACCTTGGGATGCATTAAATGTTGGCCTCTCGAATACAATCGGCTTAACAGTGGGGAGTTGGGTAATTATTGTAGGGAGTATACTGATTATCATAAACGGATTCCTCTTAAAAGTGAGACCAGACTTTTTAGCAATTCTTACGATTGTTCTCATTGGCTTTATTATTGATTTTTGGCTTATTTTTGTGTTTGCTCATCTAGAACCAGTGGGTATTGTCCAAAAGTTGATCATATTGGTTATCGGTCTTATTGCTTTAGCCTTCGGTATTGCAACGTATCTTCAAGCGAATTATCCCTTAAGTCCAATCGATCGCTTTATGATGGGAATTAGATATCGATTGAAAGTAAATTTAATGGTAGCCAAGACATTAGGAGAATTAACAGCACTTGTTCTGGCTTTCATTTTCAAAGGTCCGATTGGGATAGGTACCATTATCGTTGCTTTAATGGTTGGTCCTTTCATACAAATTTTTGCACCTAGATTAGAACGTTTAAAGGCAAAAATGCAATAAAAATACACCTTTTGTGGATAATCCCTTTTCGAAATGAAAAAACTACGAGAAAAGCTTTATCCTAAATTGAAAAGGAGTATGAATAAATGAATAAGGTTGTATCAGCTTTTGTACTTACTATTTTATTATTTGGTTTAACTCAAACCATAACTCTTGCAGAAAAGAATGAAAAAACAGAAGAGAAACAAGAGTCAAAAGAACAAATCCCTAGCTCAGTTATGAACATTACGAAGGAAAATACGTACCCAAATCCAACTCAGGATCTACCGTACCTACAGCCAAGTGATCTCACACAGCAGTTATTAGAAACGTCAGAGATTCCGATTGAAAATCCGGATTTAATTCGTATGTTAAATGAGACAAGCATTTCGGATGCACCATTGGCATTTGGATATCGTGCCACTATTTATATGGGGCAGTGGCCACTACGTTATGAATCAGGAGAAACGAGTACAAATTGGGAGTATCAAAAGATTAACACCAATCTTACGGATAACCGAGGCGGTAACACAGTACAACGTATGTACTATAAACAAGAGGCGGAAAAGCATATAAAAGGTGGACTTACTTCAAAAATCTCTAAAGCCGAAGACGTAAAGAAAATGATGCTATTGAAAGCGATGGATAAAACAAAATTACCTTTATCGTTTCATACAGTTGTAGGCTATGGAACTAAGAAAGATCAAGTTTATAATATTTCACCTAAAAAACTTGGATATTTATATGCATATGCTCCTGCGGTAAATGAAAAAGGAAAAGTAACGTTTGGTGAAGTATATCTTGTATTAAAAGGTAATAAAAGAACGATTGATATTAAGAATGTAACGAGTCAAGGAATTGGAGCATGGATTCCAGTTCAAGACCATGTTTCCTTTGGATTTGTCGTATCAGATCAGCCTAGATAATGAAAAAACAAAGAGGCTGAGACATAACCTAGAATAGAACATTATCTATAATTATTCTAAATTCAATTTGTTACTAATTTAATGAGTTGAGTTCAAAAAACTAGTTCGTTCCATTGCGCTACAGCCACGCGCTTTCCGCGGGGAGGAACCTGAGCCTCCTCAGCTACGCCTGGGGGGTCTCAGCCTTTCCTCTACCTCCCGCAGGAGTCGGTGGCTTTCACTCCATTCCACTATTGTTAAATGGTAGTATGTATTTGCAGTCTCAACAAAATCAACTTATAACATAAATACCCGAATTATTAGGCGTAAGATTTATTAAAATACCACCTAATCGTTCGGGTTTATCATTTACTGATATATATGTTCCAGCCTCTTGTTCTTTACAGTTTTGAATTCCTCGTATGAAAGTCCGTGGTAGGATAATAACTGTTTTTCACTAATATGTTAGGTCCTAGACATTGAACAGAGGCGCAATGACAGTTTAATTGTGACGCGATAGTGGATGAATTCCACGTATCATATGCTTCTTGCAGTGTATGAGTTTTAATATTACCAAGTGACGGCGTGTCACCAAAGTCTGTTACGATAATATCACCGTTAAAGATGTTGACGTTTAAGCGGGAACGACCATCAGGGTCATTACGAACTGTTACATTTTTACTTTCACGAAGCCTTTGTACTAATGCAAGATCCTGTTCATCATCACTGCAGGCATAGAAAGGAAGTGTGCCGAATAACATCCACGTCTCTTCATCGCGTATATCAAGCAGGTGATGTATGGAATTGCGTATTTCTTCCTTTGTTAAGATCTCCAGGTTACTAGCAAAATCACTTGGATACATCGGGTGAATTTCATGACGCTGACAACCCATATCTTCTACAATTTGTTTGTGTATTTCTTCTATGTAAGGAAGAGTTCTCTTATTTAACATTGTTTCTGCAGAAACGATAACCCCTCTTGATGTGAGTTCTTTCGCATTATTGATCATTCGGTCAAAATACACTTTACGTTGTTCATATGACGGTTTTTTTTCCATCATACTGAACCCGCCTTCTACAAAGTCATCTATCGTACCCCAGTTATGGGAAATATGTAATACATCCAAATAGGGAATAATCTTCTCATAACGCTCCATATCTAATGTTAGATTTGAGTTGATTTGCGTACGAACTCCACGATTATGGGCATACTGAAGTAGAGGAACAACATAGTTTTCAACAGATTTCAACGATAACATCGGCTCGCCACCTGTAATGCTTAAAGCACGCAAATGAGGAATTTCATCTAATCGTCTGAAGAGTAAAGATAGAGGAAGTGCCTCCGGGTCCTTTGGTCCTAGCATATACCCAACAGCGCAATGCTCACATCTCATATTACAAAGTGTTGTCGTTGTGAACTCAACATTTGATAAGGTTAATTGCTGATGCTCCTGAACATCTAAGTAAGCCTCCCAAGGATCATTATAGGGTGTAATTCTTTTCTTTTGTGTTTCGGTCGTCATATAAAAACTTCCTTTCATGAACCCTTCTAGCGTTAGAAGAAAAACTAGGCTACTATTAATGATATGAAAGCTAGAAGCTGAGTTTTACTTAAATAACTTACTTATGATATCTTTTTACTAGTCAAATGACAACAACTTACTTAAGGAGAATTAAAATGGGTAAAGCGACAACAAATCCAGATTCACAATTATCATATTTAAAGAATCGTCTAGAAATGTTTCTAGAAGTAATCGATCATCTAGATCCCGAAGAAGCAGAAGTTGAAGACATCGACCGTCTACTTGCAATGCTTGATGATTTGGAAAGCAAAGTAGAAAGATTCAAAAAAGACCAAGGCTCAGAAAATGACAATGAGGACAAAGAGCAAGAATAACGCTATAGTACTGAAAAAAAATATTCGACAAAACTCGGGTGGTGCGCATGCGCCACCCGTTAATTTTTGTTAGTGCTTACAAAATTCTTTAGAAATTAAAATAATAGTCGTATAATGATAAAGTAATGACAAACAGAGATAAAGGTCCGTAGAATACGGAAAAAAGGGAAGGGGTCCTTATAAACATGCAAAAGCTTCAAGAAAGTATGTATAAGCTTATCGTAGAAACTTCTACAAATCTCCCGAAGGATGTTCGTAGAGCAATTAAAGTAGCAAAGGCGAAGGAAAGCGCTGGTACCCGTGCTGCAATGTCTCTATCTACTATAACAAATAATATATCAATGGCTGATGAAAATGTATCGCCAATATGTCAAGATACAGGACTGCCAACATTCAAAATTAAAACTCCAGTTGGGGTTAATCAATTAGAAATAAAGAAAGCAATAAAAAATGCGATCGAGGAAGCAACAAAAGACGGAAAACTTCGTCCAAACTCAGTTGATTCACTAACAGGCGAAAATAGTGGAAATAACTTAGGTGACGGTGTTCCAGTTATTAAGTTTGAACAATGGGAAAAAGACTACATTGATGTCCGTCTCATATTAAAAGGCGGCGGATGTGAAAACAAGAACATCCAATATAGCCTTCCTTGTGAATTAGAAGGATTAGGACGTGCTGGTCGTGATCTCGATGGAATAAGAAAATGTATCATGCACTCTGTATATCAAGCACAAGGTCAAGGATGTAGTGCAGGCTTTATCGGTGTAGGTATTGGTGGAGATCGCTCAAGCGGCTATGATTTAGCAAAAGAGCAATTATTCCGCTCAGTCGATGATGTTAATCCAAACGAGGATCTTCGAAAATTAGAAGAGTATGTAATGGATAATGCCAATAGCCTTGGAATTGGGACGATGGGCTTTGGTGGAGAAACTACGTTATTAGGCTGTAAAGTTGGTGTTATGCACCGTATCCCAGCAAGTTTCTTCGTATCTGTTGCTTATAATTGTTGGGCATATCGCCGTTTAGGAGTGAAACTTGATCCTACTTCAGGTGAAATCCAAGATTGGATGTATCAAGAAGGGGAGAAGATTGATTTCTCTAAAGAAGTGGAAGAAGAAACTGAAGTTACCTCAGATTCTCGTGAGGTTGTACTTCAAGCACCAATTACTGAAGAGCAAATTCGCGATTTAAAAGTTGGAGATGTTGTAACCATTAACGGTATGATGTATACGGGCCGTGATGCTATCCATAAACATCTGTCAACGAATGAATCGCCAGTAGACTTGAACGGTCAAATCATCTACCATTGTGGTCCAGTTATGCTGAAGGATGCTGATGAAAAATGGCATGTAAAGGCTGCAGGGCCAACAACAAGTATTCGAGAAGAGCCTTACCAAGGTGACATTATGAAGAGATTTGGTATTCGTGCTGTTATCGGAAAAGGTGGTATGGGTGCAAAAACTTTAGCTGCGTTAAAAGAGCATGGTGGAGTGTACTTAAATGCAATTGGTGGAGCAGCTCAATACTATGCTGACTGTATTAAATCAGTCGAAGGTGTAGATTTAATGCAATTTGGTATACCTGAAGCAATGTGGCACTTAAAGGTAGAAGGCTTTAAAGCTGTTGTAACAATGGATTCCCACGGGAACAGCTTACATCAAGATGTAGAAAAAACATCTCTTGAAAAGCTTGCTCAATTTAAAGAGCCAGTATTCAAATAATGGAATAATGAACAAGAGACAGGTCCCAATGTACCTGTCTCTTTTCTTTTGGAAAACCTTTCAGAGCATGAAAGAATGAAGATAACAAACAATAAGTTTGAAGATAAAAGTGACATTCAATATATATAAAGTTACATGAACATGAAAGGAGTGAAAATTTTGAAGTTTAAACTATCATGGATCATCACAATGATCATGCTACTCACAGTTCCGTTAGTTCAACAGGCAAACGCAACTAACTATTCAAATGCAAAAACGCATTGGGGTTTCAAGAAGAGTGTAAATCATGAAGCACCTTCTGCCGGAAAGCAGTTAGACGATCTTTTAGATCAATATAATGGTTTTTATTTAGGAGATACATCAAAAAAAGAAATTTACCTTACTTTTGATAATGGATATGAGAATGGGTTTACCCCGCAAGTTCTTGATGTGTTAAAAAAGAAGAACGTACCTGCAACTTTCTTTGTAACAGGTCATTATTTGAAAACAGAATCAGCGCTTATAAAAAGGATGGTAGATGAAGGCCATATTGTTGGAAACCATTCATGGCATCATCCTGATTTAACTGAAGTGAGTGACATTCGCTTAAAAAAGGAATTGGAATTAGTTCAGAAAGAATACGAAAAAATCACCGGAAAGAAAGGTATGACATATTTACGTCCACCTAGAGGTGTTTTCAGCGAAAGAACCCTAGCACTGGCGGAACAATTAGGGTATACAAATGTGTTTTGGTCACTTGCGTTTGTTGATTGGTATACAGACAAACAACAAGGGTGGAAATACTCCTATGATCAGGTCATGAAGCAAATACATCCGGGAGCCATTTTATTACTTCACACTGTCTCAAAAGACAACGCTGATGCATTAGAAAAAATCATCACTGATCTTGAAAAACAGGGTTATACGTTCAAAAGCTTAGATGATTTAATGATGGATAAAACACTTCCTCATCCATGGCTTTTCAGTTATACAAATCCCACACCCTAAAGATGACAACTTTAGGGTTTTCCGTATTCCGTTTATGCCATCATTTAGCATTACCAATATACATGATATAATACGAACTAATACATAAAATTAAAGTGGAGCGGATTCTTTTGAAAAATAAACAACAAGCTGGAGCTGTCTTAGAAAAAGGACAAGCATTTCCTTTAACAATAAAAAGATTGGGTATTAACGGTGAAGGTGTAGGCTATTTTAAACGTAAAGTAGTATTTGTCCCGGGTGCACTACCTGGCGAAGAAATTGTGGCAGAGGCTACAAATGTTCAAAACTCATTTATTGAAGGTAAGGTTAAAAAAATTCGAAAGTCATCACCTGATCGAGTTGCACCTCCCTGTCCTGTCTTTGAAACATGTGGAGGGTGTCAGTTGCAGCATTTAAAGTATGAAACGCAGCTTAAGGAAAAGCGTGACATTATTATTCAAGCTTTAGAAAAATACACGAAGTTGGACACATCAAAGCTTGATATTCGTTCAACGATCGGAATGGAAAACCCATGGAACTATCGTAACAAAAGTCAATTACAAGTAGGTATTCAAAAGCAGAAAGTTATTGCAGGTTTATATGGGATGAACTCGCATGAACTAATTGATATTACAGAGTGTAAAGTGCAGCATGAAGGAACCAATAAAGTATCTCAAGTGGTTAAACAAATACTGCAAGAATTGCAAATCCCAATTTACAATGAGAGATCGAGAAAAGGTCTTATTCGTACAATTGTTACAAGAGTCGGGATTGAAACTGGAGAGTTGCAGGTTGTGTTAATTACAACAAAGCAAGATATTCCTAAGCGAGAAATTCTCATAAAGAAAATAAAGCAACGGTTACCAGAAGTGAAATCAATTATGCAAAATATCAATGGTGAGAAGACATCATTAATTTTCGGAGATCGAACCTTACATTTAGCAGGCAAAGAAACAATTCAGGAAGTCTTAGGTGACTTATCATTTGAGCTATCTGCAAGAGCATTTTTTCAACTAAATCCTACTCAAACGGTTAAGCTTTATGATGAGGTAAAAGAGGCAGCTGCCTTAACGGGGAGGGAAAAAGTTGTCGATGCATATTGTGGAGTAGGTACGATTGGTTTATGGCTTGCTAAAGAAGCTGCTGAAATTCGAGGAATGGATGTCATTCCTGATTCTGTGGAGGATGCACGCAAAAATGCTGCATCACATGGCTTTAGTTCGGCCCGGTATGAAGTAGGAAAAGCAGAAGTGATCCTTCCGAAATGGTTGAAGGACGGCTGGAAGCCGGATGTCATCGTCGTAGACCCACCCCGTGTTGGATTAGACACTGGACTGTTAGAAACAATTAAAAAAGTAAAGCCGAAAAAAGTAGTGTACGTTTCCTGTAATCCATCAACATTAGCAAAGGATATAGCTTCATTCGAAACGTTATACAAAGTAGAATATTTACAGCCTCTTGATATGTTTCCACACACCTCACATATTGAGTGTGTGGCCCAATTAATAAAGAAATAGGCTCAATCTTTACGAAAACAGCCAAGTAATAAAATATGAAGCAAAAGGGGCACTTCCTTAGATAGTGCCCTTTAATCTATTTATTTGTTTTCCCGTTAAATTTTCCACTAACACATAACGACTATTTTATAAGGGGTAGTTTGGGCAGGAATACTAAATGTACTAGCACCATATACAACGAGAAGGTTTCTATTTGAAGGGTTTGAGGTAAATGCCTGATTGTTTGGCAATAAGATGGGTGTATAACTAGTATTATTTAATTTTAATTGACCATCACTACTTACAAGCTGACTGTCAAAAAAGTCTACTTTTACATTTTGATAAGGTGTATATTTTGCCATTACAATTGCTTGATATTGTGGTGGATAGATAAGTGGAACTGGTGCATTTACATCATAAAAACCAGTAACCATATCTCCAATCTGAACCATTACATGATCTAGAAAATAGGTGGTAGGACTTACTACAAAATTAACTTGAGTACCTTCATTATTTAGGACAGAAATTAGTTTATAACAACCGGTAGTTTCCTCACTTCCACCTGTACTAAAATCTTGAATATTTGTGATCATTCCATAAAATGAACTGAATTGTCGCATGATATCCCCCGATCATCAATAATTACATACACTAAAAAATGTATGATGAGTCCGAAAAAGTTAATACACAATTATTTTTAAGGTTATTTTCGCAAAGACTATGTTTTATTGAATAAGACAGTACACGTTAATTTTATAGTTTGAGTAATCTTTTTCAACAATATCATTGAATACAATATTGAAACTTCGTAAAGAAGCCCAATCCATATAGGTGGATTGGGCTTCTTGTTGTTGTACTTTTGAATATGAAAAACACACGTCAAGACTTAAGTTACGTGTACATCGTCCTAGAAAAGGGATAAATACACTGAAAAGAAAAGAGTCTTAGTTATTTATATACTTCTCAAACACTGCTCCAAAATCCTTATCATGATATTGCTCGCGAGCTGAAGATAGCCATGAGAAGCCAAACTCAGTTATTTGCTTATATTGTTCAGAGATCGATGATTCTGTTGCTCTGGAATTTTGCAAGACAGATACTGCCTTTTCTAAGCTTTGGACAGCTGTTTCATACTTAATACTGTTTTCATGATTCACTTCAGAAATATAAACTAACGCTTTATATAGATCATTTAATTTTGCGATTTGGTTCTTATCCACATCAATACTAAACGCTTGGTTACCAAGTGAAAATTTAATTTCAATATCTAAATCCAATCTTCCAGCCGTTTCAAGCAGAACGTTGGAGACTTTATATTGTGAGTATGGGTAGCGCTTCAACATTCTTTTGGAAGAAACAGCATTCGCTCCATCAACATGAATGAATGCAATGTTTGTAAAACAATACTCATCCGCCTTCGTCTTAATTAGAAAGTAAATCTTCTCATTATCTTCATGTCTTATGTAATCATCAGCATCAGTTTTGTCATAATCAGCAGGACCAATAATTTTCCCAATATCCGATAAACCCAGTGCGTCAGACGCAAACTTCTTTAACATATGTAAGATTCTCCTTTACAGTAAGGTATTTGTTTCTAGATAAGTATATTATAAATATTGGAAAAAGTATTCAGATTATTTGAATTGTTGTTGAAATAGAGGAATATTTTAGTATTGTAAAGTCCTTGAGATTAGTATATTATTTTACAAGGATGTAGGTGGGTTAGCCTAGGTCAAATGGAAGGTAAGTAGTAGTATGAATGATAATTATTTCATATATAGTTGGTTAACGAAGTCTAGAAAATGACGCTAGAATTTAAAGCCTCTATAAGTGTAGGATGTTCCTTTCCTATACTTATTGGGGCTTTTTTGCTTTTTTTAGGAAATGAAGTAGTAAATTATAATGCCTTACGTTGCCTAAATAGTACGAAAGGAGGAGTTGCTTAATGAAAATGATTGAGACAGAACATAAACGAAAGCAGCTATATCAATATATTGACGATAATACATTCTCGATATTATCTAGTAGTTTTGATGTATTCCTTATTATTGATGTAGATGGACAAATTACGTATGTAAGTAAAAGCTGTGAAGTGCTTTTAGGATATTCTACAGATGCCATCTTAACCGAAATGAATCTAGTATACCTGTTTGGGAAAACAAATTACGAATTATTTCTAAAAGGTAAGGCATGTGAGCAACTCAATCAATTTTATACAAAGATAAATCTTGCTTATGGGAAATACATAAATGTAGATGTTGTCACAATTCCTATTTTCTCTAAGAGTGAATCTATATATATTGGTTCTTATATTGTTTTTAAAGAGGCAATACAACACAAAGATAAACAATATAGAAATTTGATTAATACGTTAACATTGTTATCAGAGAAATATGCAACAGCTGGTCAGTTAGCTGCAGGGATTGCCCATGAAATTCGTAACCCTATTACGGCAATTAAAGGGTTTCTTCAATTGTTATATGGAGAAAACATAGGGAACCAGGCATACTATGAGATTATTAACTCAGAAATTGAGCGTATCGAGGTTATTTTAAAAGAGTTGATGGTGCTTGCCAAACCTACTAAACAATCGTTTGTAAAAGCTAATTTTAGGCAAATTCTTGATCAAGTTTTAATTCTTATGGAACCCCAGGCTATATTAAATAATATAAAAATTATAAAGGGATATAGTTTTACTAATCTATGGATTATGGGAGACGAAAGTCAACTTAAACAAGTATTTATTAATTTTATTAAGAATGCAGTTGAAGCAATGCCAAATGGTGGGGAAATTAGGGTGAATGGTACTATTGTAGAAGATAATTTAGTTTGTATAGACATTGTTGATCATGGATGCGGAATTCCTGTAGAGAGTTTACATCGGATTGGAGAGCCTTTTTTTACAACAAAGGAGAATGGAACTGGACTAGGCATGCTAGTTAGTCACCATATCATTGAAGAGCATAAGGGGGATATAACAATCAAGAGTAATGAAAACGGAACGAGTATTACTGTTCAGTTACCTTTATTTTTGTATGGGATGGAAAAGTAAATTGGTTGTTATATTAATAGAATCATGGTATGATACAGTATGTCTGATGAATTAATGTCATTAGTTAAAATGTTATTCTTACTATATTTTTAACCTAATAGATTATGACCTATAAGGAACTTAAACTAATATTTAAATAAAAATAAAATAGATTGGTAAATGGCAGAAGCTATTAAATATAGTAGTCTGTCCATGACCTAACTTCACAATTGCTGAAGTTAGGTCTTTTTTATTTTTTTGGCTTTGTTAAATACCATTGTTGATTTTTTTTACAGCAGTTGATTGCGGTTAAAGGTGGCAAAACGAAGGATCCAGTTCTCCTGTAGCAAACTTTAGTAGAACTCATGCTTGAAAGATACTATAGATTCAATTGTCTAATTATAAGTAGTTAGCTCCTAAAGTCAAACACCATAAGTAGCATGTGGAAAATTAACTCAACGTTTAACAGAGCCATTCTATAAAAGGAGGATTTCAATGCTTGGAATTCAAGAAGAATTAATTGCTCTGAGCAGTTCAATCAGTAAGACGTTGAAACGTGCATTTGGAAAAGGACCTGAAACGTGTTACACAGTTAAAAAGGGAAATAGGATATATGTATTTGTGAGGAATTTCATGACACCGGCTGAAGAGATTTTAGTCAATAATCAAGAGACCGTTTTAGTATCTCGTTTCCGCTCGGCGGTGATAAGCTCAATCTCCAAAGATGTCTTTGAAAAAGTCTCAAAAGGATTAAATGTAACGATTAGTTCCTTATCTCACGATTGGAATTATCATACAAACACGGGATTAATGATCATGGAAGTGGATCATACTGTTGACTTTGAAGACTATACAGTTGTTGGATTTAGAAAGGAATTACTACAATTATTTCAAAGTATTGGCTCCGAAATGCATAAAGTACCTTATGATTTGAAAATTGTGAAGTATTCACAAAATATATGCTCAATAGAACTAAATAGTTTAATGTTTCCATTAGTTTTCCTACTATTTAAGAATGGTAACGTCGACTTATTAATAAGTCATTCACAAGAAATTAAGAATGAATATATGAAGCAAAGCAAATTATTTGAAGAAGTGTTTAATAGAAGTATTGAAGACTTATTTATAACCTGGGATTTTCATCATAATAAAAGCTATTTTGTTTTTACTTTTGAGAGGATATAACTATATTAAGGGTGTTTTCGTATAGATTGTTGCTTTACCGTAAAAATCCCAAAAGCCGGGTTTCACCTTATTATCTAGATACTTCTATACATAAAGAGAGTTGCTCTTTTCTAATCCTACATCGATTCGTCTCAAAAACTGTTATACATCGAAAATAATTGTACTAAAAGCAACAAAGACTTAGAAAAGAGCCTATATTAATAACAAAGAGAGGAGAGTTTCCTCTCTTTTTTTATGCCTCATTTCGTAAGTTTGTTTGCTAGTAAGAGGGCATGATATCCATAGTTTGGAGGGCAGAACATGCTGTGGATACTATATTTTATGAAAAGATGCCCGGGTACCTTTATCTTGCTCATACCAGGTAACTGTTGGAAACAAAAATCTCAAGTGAAAAAAACATTATTAGGGAAGTTATTCAATAGGAATTGTTATGTTTGGTAATAATATGAGCATATCGTTCATTAGAAGAAAGGGGTGAAGGGAGTGTCATCAGAAATGCAGCAAAAACTAATGGATATCAGTAGTTTAACAAGTAAAATGCTGAGAAAGAATTTTGGACGTGGACCTGAGTCTTGTTATGCCTCAGTAAATTTACAATATCTCGTTTTTTACATTCGTGGTTTTCTTTCACCAATGGAATCAGTCTTACTTGAAAATGGTAATTCAGATAAAATCGATATATCACGCAGTATTGTGATGAAAAATGTCTTAACTGAGTTAAAAGGAATTCTTGAGGTCGAATTTGAACAGGACGTAACCTACTTTTATCATGACTGGAATTATCCACAAAACAGAGGGATGATTGTTGTTGAATTTGAAAATAACATTTTGGTAGAAATGGACCAAACGCACTCCACATCAGAGAATGACTCGTTGATTAAGGAAGTGGAAAGAATCAGTGCTCTCGTTCAAAAAATACCCGAAAAAACGGAAGTTTACCCGATTACATCAAAGATTTGTTTAATTAAAAGAGAGGGCATCTTAATACAAATTGAAAAAGCATTAATCGAGAAGGGATACGAGCAAACTCTATATGTAACGAAGGATGAATTGGAAAAGTCTTATCTGCATAGAGATGGCCGATTTGAAGACATTTTTCATAATCCTGTTTCAGATATTTTTGTTGACTGGGATTTTAAAAGAGATAATAGCATTATTTGTTTCGTATTAAAGTAAAAAGAGAGGAGGAGGCTTAATGGAGAATCTAGAAGAAAAACAAGAAAAAATTAGTACCTACATTAATCAATTATTACAAGACAGTTTTGGAAAGAATCCTGACTGGGTGTCTGTTACATTTAATGGGACTTTTATTACAATATACATAAGGGGCTTCCTTTCGCCACCTGAAAAAGTGTTACTTGAGCAGGACAAAGAGATGTTGGTTTATCAAATGAGAGAGAAGTTAATGATAAGCTTCTTACCAGAAATTAAAACCTATATTCAAGTGATTACGGGTGCTAAAATACGCGAGATGTACTATGATTGGAATTTCCAAAATAAATCGGGAATGATAGCTGGTGTAAGCTCTGAGCCATTTACAAGCATGGATGAATTAAAGGAGCTATACACTGGCAAACAAGAGATAGAACAAGAAGTTATTACGATTAGTCAACAGACTGAAAAAGTTCCTGAAGAAATCTATTCATGTTTAGTCAGTCCAAGAGTTCTTATTGTAATTAGAAATGGGATACTAGTTCGGATCGAAAAGGAATTTATAAGATTAGGCTATCAAGATACATTGAAATCAGTAAAGCGCAATTTAGAGAAATCATATCTCCATAATAGTAGCCATATGGAATCTTATCTTAATCAGCAAATAGTGGATGTCTTTGTGGATTGGGACTTACAGCTAGATAAAAGTCTTATTGTTCTTATGCTAAATCCCAAAGAACCTATGGGACAAGAGGATGTGTACAAGGTGAATATTGAGTAGGGGAACAGGGTAATCCTGTTACCTTTACTTCATGGATATAGTTAACTTTTAGTAAATAAAGTATGATTGAAAAATATAATAAATAGTTATACTTTTCTATTAACTCATTGACGATGGTAGAAAAGAGCTATAATATAAATATATATATATGTGTTAGTTAGTGGAATTATTTTATAAGAATTTTAATAGTTAGAAGGGGCAAATCCACTGAAAAGTGGGGACGCAAAACTAGAGGGGCTAATGTCTTTGATAATGCCAGCCAGTTGCCGAAATATTCTATGGTTAGAAAAAGTTTATTGTACTTGATACATAAATTCTTCTACAGCAGATTAATCGGTTATGATTAATCTTTTTTTATTGTTGTTATGCACAATTATGTTATGTTGGTATTCGTATTTCACTTCTGCGACTATTCTGTTCTGCGAGAAACGATGTTTTGTCTATATTTTCCTCTTATTTTTAGAACCTCTTGCTCTATTTATCAAGTATCCAACAACAGAGAATTTCAAAAAAACTTGCCATTGGTGTTAAGTGTCATTGTGTGTTAAGAAAATGTCTCATGGATGTGTTTATTGTGGAAAATAAAAAGCTGGTAAAAAGTAAATATCAAGAAACCCTATCAATGATTGACCAATTACTTAAAAAGATTGGTTCGGATGGGGAAATCATTACGAATGATACAGAACAAATGCTTGATACGTTATATGACAATGGACAACAAGATAAGGAAGTAGTGGAGTCTGTGCTCACGCAACTTGAACATATTCATAAACAAATTGAAAACATGAACTGGTTGAACAAACATTATAAAATTATTCATGATTTCTCTCAAACGTGCAGTAAAACACTAAATGAAGATGTACTACTTGAAAAGGCATTTGAGCTTGTTTCAGAGGTTATGCCAACTGACTCGTTTTATATTGCTTCTTATAATGAAGGAACAGACTATGTAGAGTTTCTATTTATGATTGACAACGGAGAACTCTATCCACGCTCTACCATACAACTTGGGGATAACTATACAACGAAAGTGATAAAAACTAGAGAAATCATTCATGTGAAAGCCTCAAGTGAACCCCAAGAGTTTGATGTAATTATTGGGGTTGAGGATACAAGTTCACATTTGTTTGTACCTATTATTATTGATGATCATGTCAAAGGAGTCATTTCTGCACAATGCTTTGAAGACTTTGCATACCGAAAAGAGCATGAAGAGCTCCTGCAATTAATTGGTACACAAGTGTTTAACTCAATTGAAACCGCCCGATTATACGGGAAAATCTATTATATGTCCCAAACAGATGAATTAACCGGCTTGAAGAATCACAGAGCCTTTCACGAGGATTTATCAAAATTGTTGGGGGATAGCAAAGATGAAATTACCCTTGTTATGCTAGATTCGGATAACCTGAAAAGAGTAAATGACTTATATGGTCATGATATGGGTGATAAGTATTTAAAGGTACTTGCTGACGGTATTAGTTCTATACAGAACGATGAAATAGAAGGGTATCGTTATGCAGGCGATGAATTTATGATTATCGTAAAAAATAGCACCTCAATTCAAATTGAAGGGCTATACGAACAGTTAAGAGACTACTATTCTGAAAATCCGATTCAACTGACGAATTTACAACTTAATATCTCAATAAGTTGTGGAGTGGCGAAATTTCCTGAACATGGACAATCAGTGGATACATTAAAAAAATCAGCAGATGAAGCATTATATGAAGCGAAAAACGGTGGGAAAAACAGATTGGTGTATCATAACAAAAAAGTCTAGCATAATTGCTAGACTTTTTTGTTTAAATTGATGAAGAGTTTTGATTAAGTAATATTGGACATTTTCTTGATGGCCAGAGTTACATATAAGGTTTTACAACCATAAACCAAAGCATGGCCAGTAATAATACTAAATAGATCCAAACAGCCTTCCTTAGCTTTTTTACTAACATCTCCCGATTCTGATTCTCCTCTTGGAATTTTCTCAATGTGGGAGAAAAGGCTCGTGCTAGAAAGAACAAAGAACTAAATAGTAATAGTAAGGTTGCAACAATCCAAGGAGTTTTCCACGTCCACGGTCCTAGAATGACGAGTAGGACACCTGAGCCAATTAATACATGACCGGCATGTTTTGTAAAGCGAACCACATATCGAAATGTATGTAGCAACGATTGTAATTCCGCTTCTATTTGTGTTCGTAACCGGTTTACGACAGGAATCAATATGAAGAAAGGTCCTATAGATGCTGCGGCACTTACCACATGTACATAAATTAATAGTTTATATAAGAAGTCCACTAAATTAGCCTCTATTCATTAACAGGACTGAATTCGTGCACCCAAACTCTCATATGAGGTAACCAAGGCATACCTGGGTGGTATGATAATATAGATTCCTTATATTCGTCAACGGTGTTGAAGCCTTCATGCTGTGCATGCTCATCTGTTAATTCACCCAATGCTTGGGAGTAAACATTATTTACAACAAACTTTTTCCCTTCTAATATAAACTCTTCACCAATATCAGCATACCGCCCATTACGTCTTGTCGCTGTTTTATTTCCTTCAACTACCTTTTTAATGTCAGATGGCATCGTAATAAGTCTTTCAATTGTACATGTTTTTTCTGGCAGTTCATTTTGTTCGTGTTGATTTGTCATATGCGCAAATTCTCCTTTATATTTAAGTCAGTTACACTATATCATATAACGTTTGACTGAAGAAATAGTGATCCGTTTGGTATACTGAACTTGAGGACATTATGGTGGGGCGTGGTTGTTATTCATAAAATACAAAAAGTTATTTATATAATTCTTGGTTTTATTTTTATGGGGCTTGGTATGATTGGAATTGTTCTACCGCTATTACCGACAACACCCTTATTGCTACTAGCATCTTTCTTTTTTATGAAAGGATCCAGTAAATTTGAAAAGTGGTTTAAAGGTACAACTGTGTATAAAAAACACCTGGAGGAATTTGTGAAGAATCGATCGATGACAAAAAAGCAAAAGCTGACGATTTTGATTTTTGCAGATATCATGATCGCAATACCTTTTTTCTTAACTGACAGTATCATTGTCAAGGCTGTGCTACTACTAATAGTGATTTATAAATACTATTATTTTATAACGAAAATTAAAACGATACGTGTGTAACTAATCTCTATGTGTTCATCTTCAAAAAATTTAAATTGTAAACAAAAATAAATTAACGTGCACCTCTTGTGTTGAGGTGTTTTTTTATTAGGGAAAGGTAAGGAGATGTTCTATTACAATAATAAGTTATAAGAACTGAAAAAAGATAAAATTGGGGTGATGAAGGAATAAGTTGATATAGAGAAAGTGTATCTGTTAGCTAATCAAACGTTTGTTTAAATAGTAGTGGAGATTCAATATAGTAAAATAATGAACGATAAATAGGAGGTAATTTTTTATCCACAAACTAGATAGTCGAGAAAGGTTAATATATTGGGATTTACACAGGTTTGTCCACATTATCCACAAATTAAAATAAAATAATCCACAAAATAGGGTATTTCGACAAAATGTGATAGAGTCAATATCCATGCAACAATTAAATGGATATCCACATTATCCACATAATTGTGGATAAACCTGTGTATATATTTATATATTTAGAAAATTAAAAGAGAGGCAGTCGATTTGACTACCTCATCTTTGTTATTGTTTTCTAGATTTTGCACGAGCATCAGCAGCTTTTGCACGCTCTTGCGCCTGTAAATCATCGCTATCAGCTAATTCCCTAGAAAACTCAACGTCACGGCCATCTGGTGGCAGTTTAGCATAGCCGGGAGTTTGTGGTAAAGATTGTGTGTTTTTATCACGATTTGAATGTCCATGATTTGTTGGCATGGTTATCCCTCCAGTTGCAAATTGAACAAGAAGTTCTTGTTTATTTTTACACCAAAGGGAAAAGTTATTAACGGGAAAAATTAGGAGTTACTTATTGCTGATATATCCACCAGCACGATCGGCCATTTTAAACTCACGAGAATATGTAACCTCTTGCATACTGCTTAACGTACTTTTCTTCATCTTATCCTTTTTCTTCTTATCCATGATTTTATCCCTCACTTTACACAAAGTTATTATCATCGTTGCCTAAACTGATTATCATTATTCAAAAATCGAAAAAAATAAAGGAGTGGGGGACAGGCCCCCGCTCCTTTAAAGTGTTAAAAAGCCTGCTCATATAACTGAGCAGGCTTAATGCGTATTTATTATGCTTCTTTTAGGTGTTCTTCCTGGAATGCTACCGGTTCTCTCATTGCATGTAGGTGGTAGAGATCCTTTGGAATTTCGTATAGATTATAGATGTCTCCATCTGCGTTAATTTGTTCGTAAAGGCTTTTCCTAGTGTCGTTCGCAAGAAGTACATAAGGCAGCTTTTCGGCAGCTTTCTGTGAACGGATGTTTACTTTACGTATTCGCATGAAAACTGTCTCAATTCCCAGTTCGAAAAATGCTTCATTGAAGAATGCCTCTTTGGCTAATTTGTTGTACCCATGGCCATGATACGGCTTTCCTAGCCACGTTCCTAGGAAACCAGCATTATCTTGGATATCGAACAAATTAATAGTTCCAATTGGAGTTCCCCATTCATCTAGAATCGTCCGTGAAATGAGTTCACCATGTTCTTCTGCTTCGATTGTTTGTTTTGTTAAAAATAAGAATTCATCGTATGTTGAAGCTTTATGGCGCACAAAAGGGAAGACTTCCGGGTGCACCATGAGATCAAAAAGAATCTGAGACTCTTGTAGATCACGTCTTTTTAGCATGATTTGTCCCTCCAAACTCAGGGCAGTCTACTCCATAGGAATAGAACCCCACCCCCTGAAATTTTTTCATTATAAGAACCAAAAAAATTTCGGGGTGGGAATCGAACCCACTAGGACCAGATCATGCTGGTGGCGCACCATTTGCCTTCCCCTAAAACATATACGGTATATAATTGTCGGTAATCAAAATATGAAATATCTTTAAGTATAATACGATAAAATTTGAAAAAAAGATACTACTTTTTTGTTAATTTTTTTTGTAAATTATTTCTCCATTTATCATGGTTAACCGAGTCTTCGCTAAATAGTGAAATGGATGGTGGTCCCATAACACTATGTCCGCATCTTTACCTGTTTCAAGACTGCCTAAACGGTCTTCAACACGCAAGTTACGAGCAGCTGTAATCGTAATACCTTCTAGTGCCTTTTGCTCATCTAATCCTTCACGAACGGCGATTGCAGCACAAGTATTTAAGTACTGAATCGGGATATACGGATGATCGGTTGTAATCGATACTTCAACTCCTGCATCAGCTAAAGCCTGGTATGTTTTCCATGACTTGTTTTTTAATTCAATTTTGGACCGGCGTGTTAATGTTGGACCGACACTTACTTTAATTTGTTTACCCTCAAATTCATTTGGAATTAAATGACCTTCCGTACAATGCTCAATTCTAAAATCTAAATCAAATTCCTCTGCAAACCTCATCGCAGACATAATGTCATCAGCGCGATGTGCGTGTATTCGAACTGGAATCTCACGCTTTAAAGCTTTTACTATTGGACGAACACGAAAATCATCAGGGCGGTCACAGTGCTTTGCCTGATAGAAGGCTTCCCTGAGCATACCCATTATCCCCATCCGAGTTATAGAATCATTACTCCCGTGACTATGAATTCGTTTAGGATTTTCGCCAAGTGCAACCTTAAGTCCAGCTGTTTCTTGTATAAGCATCTTGGATACATTTCTTCCATGTGTTTTAATGACAGCGGTTGTTCCACCAATTACATTTGCACTTCCAGGCATAATATGTGCAGTTGTCACTCCATGCTGCACTGCATCTGTAAACCCAATATCGAGCGGATTCATACTATCAAAAGCCCGAATATGAGGTGTCAAAGGTTCAATCGTTTCATTCGCATCGTTACCAGCCCAGCCAGTTCCCTCATCATATAAACCTAAATGTGTATGAACATCAACGAAGCCGGGAAACAAATATTGTTCATTACATTCCATCACAAATGTATCATCTGTCGGCTCAATATTGTACCCAATTTCCTTTATCTTCCCATCCACAACATAAAGATCAGCATTCTTCATGGGAGATGAGGTGATTGGATAGATTGTTGCATTTTTAAATAACGTTTTCATGCTTGTAATACTCCTAACTTTAAATAAGGTTGAATTTTATTAAATTCTTTAAGTTTCTTAAGTTATATTATGATTTTAGTATGTCTGCTAATGCCTCTTCAAGTGTAGGATACAAAAAATTATATCCGTATTCCTCGGCTACCTTTGGTAACACCTTTTGTCCTTCTAACACTAATATACTCATTTCACCTAATAATAATTTCAATGCAAAACCAGGTGCAGGTAACCAGTGAGGCTTGTGTAGCACTCGTCCTACACACTTCCCAAATTCCCTCATTGTCACAGGTTCTGGTGAGACAACGTTGAGTGGACCATTAATTTGTTCTTGATTGATGGCGAATAAAACCAATCCAACCACATCATTGATATGTATCCATGACAGCCATTGTTCTCCACTTCCAACTGTTCCACCTGCAAATAACTGGTAAGGGAGAACGATTCTTGGCAAAGCACCTTCATTCTTATCAAGAATGACCCCGAAACGTACAAATACGACACGTACTCCGGACTCCTCAGCTATACGTGCTTCTTCCTCCCATGACCAAACCACTTCTCCTAAAAAATCATGGCTATGTTCTTTCGTTTCTTCTGTATAGATGTCAGTCCGAGAAGTCCCATAATATCCAACAGCACTAGCATTAATAAGAGTGGAAGGTTTCTTCTTCATATGGTTAATGATACGATTAATCTCCCTTGTGGCACGAATACGGCTATTGTAGATTCGTTCTTTTCTAGCTTCTGTCCACCTACCACTATTTAAGGATTCCCCTGCTAAATTAATGATTGTATGAACTCCGTCAAGTTCATTTTCTGGAAATGTGTTCTCACCTAACCATCTAACATAGCGAACTCCTTCCTCCTTTGAAGAGGGGATATTCCGGGTCAAGATCAGCACTTCATCACCTTTCTCGACAAGTGCTTTTGTTAATGCTTTACCAACAAAGCCTGTCCCGCCTGCAATTGCGATCTTCATTCACGCACCTCCATTTATCTACCTTATTATTCTGTACATAACATGCGATTCCTTTTTCACAATGTGCTATAGTTAAGTTTTAAGAAGATTTATTTTTATGAGGTGACAGTATGGCCATCATTACAAAAATCACAACACAACAAAAAAATAAAGAGCGCTACAATATATTCCTTGATGATGGAAATGGAGAGAAGTATGCATTTAGTGTCCACCAAGATGTATTGATAGCTAATGATTTAAAAAAAGGAAAAGAGATTGATGAACTTGATATTGAGGAACTCGCTTTTGCAGATGATATTACAAAGGCTAAGCAGCACGGAATGATTTTCCTCTCTTATCGTATGAGATCAACATTAGAAGTTATTCAATATTTACGTGAAAAAGAATATGGAGAACCTGTTATTTCTGAAGTTATACATAAGTTAACAGAATTGAAATATCTTAATGATGAAGAATTTGCACGAGCTTATGTAAGGACAAATTCAAGAGTGGGGCTTAAGGGTCCGACTATACTAAAGCAAGAACTTGTGCAAAAGGGAATTCAACAATTTGTAATTGAGATGGTTTTAGCTGACTATACAATAGAAGAGCAAATAGAGTATGCGGAAGTCATTGTAAATAAGACCATAAAAAAGTCGAAAAACGTATCTAGTCGGGTTCAACATCAGAAAATTCATGAAGCACTGTCCAGAAAAGGATTTCCTCAAGATACGATACGTGCAGTGCTGCAGCAGATAGATACTCAAAAGGAAGATGATGCAGAATGGGAGGCGATGTGCGTAGCAGGAGCAAAAGCACACCGCCGTCTTAAAAAGTTATCAGGTTCCGAGCTAGAGTATAAAATAAAGCAAACACTTTATCAAAAAGGTTTTGGACTGGACTTAATAGAAAATTATCTACAATCAGAAGAGTGGAACGAACTATTAATTGATAATGATTTCTAACATCCTATCATCTTGTTCTTTAATTTGCTTTGCAACATCAGCAGGTGATCTTAGACGTGATTTATCTGTTATATGAGTGGATTGATCCCAAAATGGGGTATCCATTCCTCCCATATAAACACCTGTAACCGTTACATTGGTAGATTCCAACTCCTTCTGGAGACTTTCAGTAAAACCTTTAATCGCAAACTTGCTGGAGCAGTAAACAACTTCGTTTACTTTTCCTCGAAGTCCAGCTGTGGAGATAATATTGACAATCTTTGGGGCTGAACTTTGCTTCAAAGACGAAAGTAAATATTTGGTGATAAAAATAGTCCCTAGAACATTCGTATGAATCATGTGGTAAATGGCATCGTCTTCCATATCCTCAAATGGCCCAAACGTTCCAATACCAGCATTATTAATGAGAGTATGAACTGAAAAGTTAGTCATTATTTTTTCTACCGTTGATTTAATTGACTCAAGGTTCTGCATATCACATATATAATATGTTGCTTTATTTCCTTTGTTTTCAATCAGTTCCTTTGTCTTAATTAGGGAAGATTCTGTTCTACCAAGTAGTATAATGTGATCAATAGGTGAACTATACAAAAGAGCAAGCTCTCTTCCTAACCCAGTTCCACCACCAGTAATAACAATTGAATTCAAGGTATCATCTCCAATATGTATATATTTTGATTTCAAATGGTCTAAAGGCCTATAATAAACTAAGCGAACGAAATATGGGAGTGTTCATCTATGGAAAAACGATATAGTCAAATGTCTCAAGTAGAGTTAGATCAAGAAATTCGTACCTTACATGAAAAGGCAAGAAAAGCTGAACAGCTTGGTATGGTGAATGAATTTGCTGTATTAGAACGTAAAATACACATGGCAAAAGCATATTTGCTAAACAGAGATGACTTTAAAGCTGGTGAGGTTTACGAGATTGAACAAGATCCTGGCAGTTTTTTTAAGATTGATTATGTAGATGGAGTGTTCGCCTGGGGATCTAGGTTAAATGGTTTAGATAAAGAGGAAGCACTACCCATTTCATTATTAAAGAAAATGAACAAATAGCCAGAAGAGATTCTGGCTATTTGAGAACAACAATTTTTTTTATTGTTCCTCGCGCAAACCGGAAGCACGCATTCTCTCTTGAGGATGTGTGTTAATGGATCCGTCAGCGCGTTTTGAAGCGTATTCTGCTTTTGCACGTGGTTCTCCCTCGAACTTGTTATTTCCTTGGTTCGGGAATCCAGTTTCTTTATTTCGCATGTAAGAGAACCTCCTTGAAAATAACTTGGTTGGTAGTGCCTTTTTAAGCACTACTTATAGTATGACGTTTACGCTTGAGGATATAAGATAGAATATTTGGTAGGAGTGAAATCACTTTGAACGATATTATTGAAAAACTAACACACCAATTACTACAGCAAAACGACTCACTAGCTTATGAGCAGGCACGTACATGGATTGAGCTACTGTGGGACGATTTCGAAACAACATCGGCAAAGGCAGGACAACAATACATGGGACCGGAAATGGCCGAAAGAATAGTCACATCCTGGATTAACCGATATGGCTCCCAATTACATGAATTTGTTGCATCAAATCCTAAATATGCACATTTATTAAATCGTGATGATTTTACAAAACATTAAGGGACTAGCCACTCGGCTAGCCCTTTTTTATTTTGAAGGAAGAAACTCCAACTTTTTACGTAATTTCTTTTCACTAAATATCCAGCCTGTATACGAATTTAAGATATTTAAATGGAAATCAAGCTTAACAACAGCTACAAATGGATAATAACCTTTGCTTCTATAACGTAAATCTATAAATCGCACCTCATAATGCTCCTTATATTCAAATGCTTCCCATCGGTAAACGGGTGAAAAAGACAGAAAGGCTGCAAGATTATCATCTTTACAGGCAGCATTGATAACTGGAATATCAGGAATCGGTTGCCGGTCAAATGTGTCTTGAATTTCAATTTTTCCTCTAACCGCTCTAATAACATAGAAATGTTTTTCGGATTTCACGGCTACATGCCATTGATTAAAGTAATACGTTGGCGAGATGATAATATCAGTTGCATCAGGTAGTAAGTTTTTGACAGCATTCGCCACATTTAGCTTCATACGATAACGTATAACATAGTAAATGGCAATTATGGTAAATACACCGAGAAACGTAAGAGCAGGATCTAAACCGAGCTGCCATACAACAATACCAACAATATGCATGAAAAATATAAAAGGATCAAACGTATTAATAACACCTAGTGCAACCCATTTTCGCGAAAAAGGTCGAAGCGCCTGTGTCCCATAAGCGTTGAATATGTCGACAAAAACATGAAGGATTACAGCAATAAATGTCCAAATCCATAGGTGGAATATATTTGCCCCAGGTGCAAATAAAGAAATCAACCCGGTTATAAGAAGTGGCCATAGAATAACTGCTGGGATAGAATGAGTAATTCCTCTATGGTTTCGTATATAGTACGCATTATTGCGCAATTTTAAAATTGTATCTAAATCAGGTGCTTGTGATCCAGCAATCGTTCCAAACAAGACTGCATTTGCAGTGACTGAATCTTGTGCAATAACAGGATCTAATGTTGCTATCCCGCCAAGTGCGATTCCCATCACAAAATGGGTACCTGTATCCATTACATATAACCTCCTAACGATACAAAACATATTTGCTTATTTTCTAATATGTGCAATAAACACGTAAATTAAGGCTCTTTTCGTAAACAATTTTTGTTATTAGTCATATAAGTTCATCTGTGTTGTTCAATACAAGATATTTTTTTGAAGTGAAGGTGCATTAGAACATTGATAGTAAACTTGGTTCTAGTCAATGTTAAAAGCAATAACACAAGCGAAAACAACTTAACCAAAAGAAGATGATTTTAAAGAGGAGTGTCAGTTTTGTCAAAGAGAGTCAGGATTTTCATTGAATATAAAGTGAAAGAATCATTTATACAACAATATGAGGAACATATGAAAAAGGTACTAGACTCTTTACCAACATATGGAGCAGGAGAAATTGAGTGGTTTCGAAAAGAAAAACAAAGCTATATGGAAACTTTTTCTCTTCCAACCATCTCTCATTATGTCGCTTTTCGAAAGATGAGGGAAGGGAAGCTTCATCAAGTTTATGGTTGTATTGACCAATTTATGGAAGGTGGAATTGAAAATATCCAGATGCATGCTGTTAAGGTAAAATAGAAGAGAGAGTATACTCTCGAGGAGCATTGCATTGGGGGAAATTAAGTGAATCCAAATGAATATATAAAAGACTTTAAAATAGATCAGTTTCAGCACGACTTAATTACGTGGTTTGAACGTGAACAACGAGATTTACCGTGGAGAGAAGACCAAAATCCATACAAAGTTTGGGTTTCTGAAATTATGCTTCAACAAACAAGAGTAGATACAGTCATTCCTTACTTTTTAAACTTCATCAAACAGTTCCCGACTATTGAAAGTCTTGCAACGGCGGATGAAGAACTCGTATTAAAGGCATGGGAAGGTCTCGGTTATTACTCAAGGGTCAGAAATTTGCAAACTGCTGTACGTGAGGTACATGAAAATTATGGCGGGACTGTTCCTAATACGCCTGAGGAAATTTCAAAGCTAAAAGGCATTGGTCCCTATACAACAGGCTCAATTTTGAGTATCGCTTACGGTGTTCCTGAACCTGCAGTTGATGGCAATGTTATGAGAGTATTATCAAGAATTCTGTCCATTTGGGATGACATTGCCAAACCAAAAACGAGAAAGATCTTTGAGACCATTATCCGCGATATAATTAGTAAAGAAAACCCATCGTTTTTTAACCAGGGATTAATGGAACTAGGGGCAATTGTTTGTACACCTAGTTCACCATCATGTTTGTTATGTCCTGTTCAAGAGCATTGTCAGGCCTTTCAAGATGGGACACAAAAAGAGCTGCCGGTCAAAACAAAAAAGAATATGGTTAAGGAATTACCGATGGCAGCCTGCGTATTTGTAACAGAGGATGATAAAGTATTGATCAGTAAAAGACCAGATTCAGGACTGTTAGCAAAGTTATGGGAATTTCCAAATGTAGAAGTGGTAAAGGAACTAACATCGCCAAAAGAACAGCTCAAAACCTTTGCTGAGGAAATGTTTAATGTTAGTGTCCAAATTGATGATGTAATTGGCACGCTGCAACACGTTTTTTCTCACCTAACATGGAATTTAACAGTATACAAGGGTAGATTGACAGAGAAACCGAATCAATCGGATACCGTTAAAGTAGTAACTGCATCCGAGTTGGAGAAGTATGCGTTCCCGGTATCACACCAAAAAATCTGGAAGCAATATTTAGAAGATAAAAAAGGCCAGCTAGTCTAGCTGGCTTTTCCTTAATCGAACTGCACTCGGGTTCCATGAGTCCAATCTGCTTCATGTTGCGTGAAAGTGCCACGAGACTCAATTTCCTTAATGATCTCACGGTGAATCGTTTGGCCTTCAGCATTTAAATATGGAACAATTTGTTGAAACGAATGGTGATAAAAAGCAAGCTCGCTATCCTTCCATTCTGTTTTTGGCATCATAGATAACTCTGTCATATCTCTACCAACAAACATTGTGTAAGCCCCCTTTAGGTTTATCTTCATCTTACTTTTTGTTTATTAGATGGTACATATGCATTTGAAAGTATGAAATAAGAAAGATATGATAAATAAGTAAAAGAATTGGTAATAGGAGTGGTTAAATGACACAGAAGGTCGCATTAGTTACAGGAAGCAGTAGAGGAATTGGAAAAGCCATTGCATTACGTTTAGCAAAGCAAGGCTATGACATTATCGTCAACTATGCTCGCAGTAAATCAGCTGCCGAAGAAACTGCTAAAGAAATCGAAGCATTAGGAAGAAAAGCAGTTGTGATAAAAGCTAATGTAGGAAAGCCGGAAAAAATTAAAGAAATGTTTAAAGAAATTGATGAACATTTTGACCGTCTCGATATTTTTGTTAGTAACGCAGCATCCGGAGTATTACGACCATTAATGGAGTTAGAAGAATCTCATTGGGACTGGACAATGGATATTAACAGTAAGGCCTTATTGTTTTGTGCACAAGAAGCAGCAAAGAGAATGGAGACATCAGGTGGAGGGAAGATTGTCAGCCTAAGTTCTCTTGGTTCAATCCGGTACTTAGAAAACTATACAACGGTTGGTGTATCTAAGGCTGCGGTTGAATCGTTAACAAGATATCTAGCAGTAGAACTTGCTCCGAAAAATATCGTCGTCAATGCTGTGTCAGGTGGAGCAGTAGATACTGATGCACTTAAACACTTCCCGAACCGAGAAGAGCTTCTAGAAGATGCTAGAAAAAATACACCAGCAGGTCGTATGGTTGAACCAGAAGACCTAGTAAATGCTGTTATGTTCCTATTATCTGATGAAGCCCAGATGGTAAGAGGACAAACCATTATTGTAGATGGTGGACGATCCTTGTTAGTGTAAAATACATAAAAAAACTAAGCTTGCACCTTTGGTGTTAGCTTAGTTTCTTCTACTAGAGATTTAATATCTCCCTAATATCCTCATCTGAAAGCTTATATCCTTGATTTTCTTCTGTATCCATAATTTCTTCAATCATTTGTTTTTTCTTTTCTTGAAGTTCACTAATTTTCTCTTCAATTGTACCTTTTGTTACAAGCTTAATGACTTCAACTACGCTTGATTGCCCAATTCGATGAGCACGGTCCATTGCCTGTTCTTCTACTGCTGGATTCCACCAACTATCATAAAGAATAACCGTATCTGCACCTGTTAAATTCAAGCCTGTTCCACCAGCTTTCAAGGAAATGAGAAAAAATGAACGCTCTCCGTCATTAAATCGATTACATAATTCTAAACGATCCTCGGAAGCAGTTTGTCCATCTAAATAAAAGTAAGGAACTCCTTGCTTCGTTAACGATTGTCCAATGATTTGGAGCATTTTTGTAAATTGAGAAAAAATTAAGACCTTACGACCAGCCTGTTTACATTCATCTATAATCTCTAGCAATTGTTCTAGCTTGGATGATTCACCCTTATAACCATCTACAAATAATCCAGGATGACAGCATATTTGTCGTAAGCGGGTTAAACCGGCTAATATCTTAATGCGATTTTTACGAAGAGTATCCTTGTCTAGATGCTTTAATGTATCATGACGAAGCTTTGCTAAATAGCCTGCATACAGCTCCTTTTGATGTTTCGACAGTTCGATTGACTGGGTGGTTTCATTTTTAGCAGGTAGTTCCTGCAAAACATCCTCTTTTAATCTACGAAGTAAAAATGGACGAACTCTTTTCGCAATATCTTTGCTTGTTAAATGACTAAATTCCGTAAGTCCTTGGAACAACTCGGGAAATACAATGTTATAAATAGACCAAAGCTCCTCAGGGCTATTTTCAACAGGTGTTCCTGTAAGAGCAAAACGATTTTCAGCTTGTAATTTCTTCGCCGCTTTTGCTGTTTGTGTTGTTGGATTTTTAAATGCTTGTGCTTCATCAAAGAATATCGTGTGAAATGATTGTTTCTCATACCATTCAATGTCTTTTCGTAACAGAGGATAGGAGGTGATCAACACATCATATTCGGAACTATCACTCTGAATTGCTGCTCGTTCCTTTTTCTCTCCGTCAATAACCATTGCCTGGATATGTGGAGTGAATTTCCCAAACTCTGCAAGCCAGTTATAAGTTAAGGAAGAAGGACAGACAATCAGCACAGGTTTCCTTTTTCGTAGATTTGAGAGTTCTGAACTGATAAAAGCGATACTTTGAATGGTCTTCCCAAGTCCCATATCATCAGCTAGAACTCCTCCAAAACCATATAATGATAGTGTTTTCATCCAAGTAAAGCCTTGTTTTTGATAGTTTCTTAATGTGTCTTGAAGAGGGATGGGAAGATCATCATGATATGTTGTTGGTGATTGCAGAGCAGAAAGAAAGTCTTTGAATGTATTTTCTGCCTCGTATGCATCATGCTCACCGAAAATAGATAAGTACTTCGCACTCTTCGTAATAGGTAAACTAAATTCTTCATGAATGTCTGTTTCGTCAGGAATGGTCGTTAAGAATCGTTGTATTTCTTCTATTTCCTTTGATTCTAAGGAAAATAGTGAGCCGTTTTTTAGTCGATAATATTTTCTCTTTTCCTCAATAGCCGATAATAGCCCCCGAATCTCATCTTCTGCAATACCATCCATTTTAAATTTGAAATCTAACCAATTCGTACGTTCTTTATTAACTTTAACCCGAATTCGTGGCTTTCCATTACCTCTGAAAATTCGGTTTCGAACAGCAGTAGTTGCATAGATTTGAGCGAGTTTTTGAAGCTTTGGTACGATATAATGCAAAAATTCATATTCAAGTGCCTCATTGTGTAAATAAAAACCACCATCTGTTTTTGTGCACTCACTATCTTCTAATAGTGTAAGGATTGCTTGTTCTTTTTCTATATCTCTTACTAATACGTAAGAGCTTTCATCAGCCAATTCATCTAAAGGATCGATCATAATATTATCGTATTGGAATTCAAGTCCAATTAATAATCTGTTTTTTAATCGGTCTAGATAGATCTTTGCCACCAAAGGAACCTCATTCATTTCATTCACAATTGTACTTGAAAGATGAACAACACCTAATTTTCGCAGAGAAGGTACAACTTTTTCAATAAAAGAAGATAGTTGCTTTTTAGGTACTTGAATAGAGGGAGATTTTTTAAGTAGCTTATCTATATCCAACAACAAATTAAATTCTTTCCGCTCTAAATTCACAAGTTTTCCATCACTTAAAATTGTTGAATAAGTCTCTAAAAATTCGAGCTTTCCAAGTCCTTCTACATTCAGTAAATAGCTATGGTTCTTTGCTTCTGTAAGATGAAATGAAAGTGGTAAAGTCTCATTTGTTATTAAAATCGGTTTCCCTTTTATTTTTGCAAGTGGTGCTTCTTGTAATAAAGTCTTGATTTGGTCCCAATGAGAAGGAGGAATGATTAAATAGCTTTCTGAAATGAACGTCTGATCACGACTTATATGAATGAATTGTCGAAGTAATGCTTCATCTTCTCGGATAAAACAAAAAAGCTCTGTATTAAATGTGAAATCAGATGAAAGTGTGTATGGTAATCCCTGGTCAAGTGCAAGCAGGAACTCCATCATATCCTTTACTTGTACATCATTAATCATTAGTTCTATTTTAAGAAGAGATTTTTCCCCCGTTTGTATATCACATAACAACTGTAATTCAACGACTTGCCTAGTTTCAAATCTGTTTCGATGACGAGCAGGAGTCAAGGAATGATGACTCAATAAAGATTGAAGACTGTCATTGAAATGAGTAGGTATTTCTTGATAAGTTTTTATATCCTTTTGATTATGATGTATTGCGAGTAAAACTGCCGCTACATGCTGACACTCTTTTTGAAAAGAGGAGAGCTTAGGACATGTACAGGCTGTCATCATGTTATGTTGATCATCATATTGAATAGTTACGTTAAATTCTTCCACAGCCTTTACAACGGCTTGATATGAATGTGTAGTTGATTGAATAAAGGTTACTTTATTCGCTTTGAAAAACACGTCTCCTTTTTTATAGGAGACCATTCCACACATGTCTTTAATTTGCTTTACTGTAATTTTCTTCATGTTAGTCTCCCTTCAGAAGAGCTTGTATTTTCCGATTGTATCATAAAGTAATTTACTTAATCGATTTAAAATATTGTGAATACTTTATCTCAATAAAAAACTAAATTTTTTTGAATAATAATATCGTGATTGGAGAAATTAATTTATGTTGGAGGTGATAATCATGGCAAACAGAAACCAAAATCAAGCTTCTAAAACTAATGCTGAAGAAGTACGTGCACAAAACGCTGCTTCTCAAGGTCAAGGTTCTTTCGGAACTGAATTCGCTTCTGAGACTAATGCTCAAGAGGTACGTCAGCAAAACGCACAATCTCAAGCACGCAAAGGTCAAGGTAACGAATAATACTTAATCTTAAGGCACTCCTTATCCATCCGATAGGGAGTGTCTTTTTGATTTTTAAGTGTTAAGCCGTCAAAGAAAGGGTGTCAGCATAGCGCTCAACTTCTATATAGATGGATAGACGACAAAACTTCTCACGAGTCTACATAGTTAGCTAAAGGAATTTAAAGCTGCAGGAAGAAAGTTTATATATAGAAGAACATAACAAGGAGCTGAAGAGTAATGTCTCGCTTTGATGAACTAGTTCGAGAACAGCTAAAAACAATGGATAAGCTTTTATTTCTGCAATCAGAGATTGAACGTTGTCAACAAATAGAAATGGAGTTAAATGAATTACATAATAATACTGAGCTTCAATCAGTGAAAGAAGATATTAGGCGGATGAAAGAGGAACTCAAAGAAATCCATACGATGTTTGAGATGCAAACAGAAGAAGTAATCTCATCTTATAAGCATAATCAAGAAAAACCCCTTACAACGGTTAGCTGAAAAATGTCTATCAAAGAGAATTGATACCTATTATAAGCTACCTACTGTATGTAATGTTAGACTGCGTATCAACAATTCCAATCTAAAAAAATAATAGATATAAAATGAGTCCACTAAATTTAGTGGCTCTTTTGTTTTAAATTATAGTAATAACCGTTATAATAGTAAGAAGTAAAAAAATATTGGACAAGTAAAACGATAAAAAGCATATATACAGATCGAGATAATAGGTAACTATTACTTCACCTGAGCGGAAATGAAAGAAGGGAGTTAGGATGGGCTTTCCCATGGCAGGAGACAGGATTCAAATTCATAGCTACAAACATAACGGAAATATCCATAGAGTTTGGGAAGAATCAATCGTTCTAAAAGGTACGCAGAGTGTGGTGATTATCGGAAATGACCGCACAACTGTAACAGAGTCAGATGGGAGAACATGGATCACGCGAGAACCAGCTATCTGTTATTTTGATGCTCACAATTGGTTTAATATTATTGGGATGCTTAGAGAAGATGGTATATACTACTATTGCAATATTAGCTCTCCTTTTATATGGGACAATGAAGCATTGAAATATATTGACTATGATTTAGATGTGAAGGTTTTTCCAGATATGACGTACATATTATTAGATGAAGATGAGTATGAGCGACACAAGCAAATGATGAATTATCCAGATGTTATTGATCAAATCTTGAAACGTAATTTAGATCAGCTCATTTTTTGGATACATAGCCGTAAGGGACCGTTTGCCCCGGATTTTATTGACAATTGGTATGAGCAGTACTTGCTTTATCGCACGTAACCTGTTGAACAAACACTCAACAGGTTTTTCTTATGAAGGCTTTCTTCATGAACAACGATGCAATTGATATACAGGTGACAAAAAGATGCCCTGAAACACAAGCAAATCACGTCTTATACGAAGGCAAGAATATAGAATACGGGCGCAGCCGAAAATATAATCTTAAAGAATAGCTTCACTCAGCTTAGAAATGAAGGTGTGATATGGATAGTATTAAGCGATATTTTAAGTTTGTAAGACCGTACAGATGGAGAATCATTATCACCATTTTAGTAGGTATTGTAAAATTTACGATCCCGTTATTAATTCCACTCTTACTTCAATATGTAATTGATGACATTATTAACGGTGAAACTCTTTCTGTGGAGGAAAAGAAAACTCAATTATTTTACATATTAGCTGTTGTTTTCTTTTTATTCCTTGTCGTTAGGCCACCTATTGAGTATTACAGACAATATTACGCTCAATGGGTAGGAAGTAAAATTTTATATGACATTCGTGATCAATTGTTTGATCATCTTCAAAAGCTAAGCTTCCGCTATTATGCGAATACACGTGTTGGTGAAGTTATTTCACGTGTTATTAACGATGTTGAGCAAACAAAAAACTTTGTAATTACAGGTTTAATGAATGTATGGTTAGATGCGATTACTATTATTATTGCAGTCGGTATCATGTTTTCAATGGATATTTCTCTAACGATTGTATCTATCTTGCTATTCCCTTTCTATGGATTCTCCATCAAATACTTTTATGGACGTCTAAGGCATTTAACAAGAGTGCGTTCACAGGCACTTGCTAACGTTCAAGGTCATTTGCATGAACGTGTACAAGGAATGCCAATCATTCAGGGATTTGCTTTAGAGGAGCATGAGCAAAAGGAATTCAATCGTGAAAATGAGACATTCTTAACGAAAGCATTAGAGCATACGAAATGGAATGCAAAAACGTTTGCAGTTGTGAATACCATTACTGACGTAGCTCCGCTTCTAGTAATTGGGTATGCTGGTTATCAAGTTATTATGGGGGATATTAAAGTCGGAACGATGGTTGCATTTATTGCTTATATGGATCGATTATACAGTCCACTCCGTCGTTTAATTAACTCTTCTACAACGCTAACTCAATCCATTGCTTCTATGGACAGAATGTTTGAATTTATTGATGAGAAATATGATATTGAAGATAGTTCTTCATCTAAAGACGTACAAAAAATAGAAGGTAGCCTGAAATTCGATCATGTCTCCTTCCAATATGCTGACGATGAAACACCTGTATTAAAAGATGTCAGTTTAACTGTAAATAAAGGGGAAACGGTTGCCTTTGTCGGAATGAGTGGAGGCGGTAAATCTACACTTGTTAGTTTAATTCCGCGTTTTTATGATGTAACAGACGGTAGAATTTTAATTGATGGTGAAGATATCCGTGAGTTTAAAGTAAGGTCCTGGCGTAATCAACTCGGAATTGTCATGCAAGATTCCATTCTTTTTAGTGACACTGTGAAATTTAATATTTCAATGGGAAAACCGGGTGCTACTGATGAAGAAATCATTGAAGCAGCAAAGGCAGCAAATGCTCATGATTTCATTATGGAACTGCCTGAAGGCTACGATACAAAGGTAGGAGAAAGGGGAGTTAAGCTCTCTGGTGGACAAAAACAAAGAATCTCAATTGCACGAGTTTTCCTGAAGAATCCACCTATATTAATTTTTGATGAAGCGACATCTGCATTAGACTTAGAAAGTGAGCATCTAATTCAAGAATCACTAACGCGCTTAGCTCAAAATAGAACGACGTGTATCGTCGCTCATCGCTTGTCAACCATTACACATGCAGACAAAATTGTCGTATTAGATCATGGTGAAATTAAAGAGATAGGTACGCACGAGGAGCTCATGAATAAACAAGGTGCTTACTATGAATTGTTCTCCATCCAACAACTAAATCATTAGTAAAGATAGCGGCTGAGGCCACTATCTTTTTTTATGGCTCTTTTCTAAAATTTTGTTGCTATTAGCACAATTATTCTTGGTGTACAACCAGTTTTAGATGCAGATTGAGGTTAATTTAGAAAAGAGCAACTCTTTTTATGTATAGAAGTACCTAGACACTAAGGTTAAAATCCAGCTATTGGGATTTTTACGAGAAAGCAACAATCTATATGAAACAGCTTCTTATATTCAAAATTGTCGAAATATTTATAAAATTAACAGCAAACTTCGACAGCATTTTTGTCATCGTATTGTAATAATAAGTAACATCCAAAAATAAAAGGTAATAGATGGAATTTTTTAAGTTTGTCTTCCATCTAGGTGGAAACATGTACTAGCAACACAGAATCATCAATATAATGTGGTAACAGATGGGGTAGGGGTGATGTAATGAAGCATGAACCAGTTTTAGAAATAACAGGCTTGCGAACCTCCTTTATAACAGATGCAGGAGAGATACCTGCTGTAGACGGAATTGACCTTTACATAGGAAAAGGAGAGATAGTTGGAATAGTTGGAGAATCTGGTTGTGGAAAATCAGTTACTTCATTATCCATCATGGGACTTGTTCCAAAGCCACCGGGAAAAGTGGTAGATGGTGAGATATTATTTAAAGGCGAAAATTTGCGAACTGCATCTGAAAAGCGCATGTGTCAAATTAGAGGAAATGATATAGCGATGATTTTCCAAGAGCCGATGACGTCTCTAAATCCACTATTTACAATTGGTGATCAGTTAACAGAAGCCATTAAGCTACATGAAAAAATGAATAAAAAGGCTTTAAAGGAACGTGCTATTGAAATGTTAAAGTTAGTCGGATTACCTAGGGCTGAAGAGCTGATGGTTAACTATCCACACCAACTTTCTGGTGGAATGAGACAGCGGGTAATGATTGCGATGGCGATGGCATGTAATCCTAGGCTTCTCATTGCAGATGAACCGACAACAGCCTTGGATGTAACAATTCAAGCTCAAATTTTACATTTAATGAAAGATTTAAATAAGAAAACTGATACCTCCATCATGCTGATTACTCATGATTTAGGTGTCGTAGCTGAAGTTTGTGACAGAGTGATCGTAATGTATGCTGGGAAGATTGTAGAAGAAGCGGATATTAAGACAATTTTTAAAAATCCAAAGCACCCGTATACAATGGGACTCATTCAATCTGTACCAGACATTCGTGAAAAGAAGCAGCGTCTCTACTCTATTCCAGGGAACGTACCTAGACCAGGATCGATCAAGCATGGATGCCGTTTTGCGGCAAGATGTGAGTATGCGTTTGACCGGTGCAGAATAGAAGACCCTGAACTTTATTCGTTACAAGAGAAGGGACATAGTGTCAGATGCTTCCTTCATGATGAAAAGGAGGGGGCAATTCATGACAGAAACACTGTTACAAGTTCGTGATTTGAAAAAACACTTTCCGATTACCGGTGGAGTATTTGGTAAAAAGGTGGGCGATGTAAAGGCTGTAGATGGACTAACCTTTGAGGTAAGAAAAGGTGAGACGCTGGGGCTAGTAGGGGAAAGTGGCTGCGGAAAATCTACAACCGGAAGATTGCTTCTCAGGTTACTAGACCCATCAGAAGGGTCCGTAATTTTTGAAAATAAAGAGATTACGAGTCTATCAAAAGAAGAATTGCGACGTCTTCGTCGTGAGATGCAAATGGTGTTTCAGGATCCGTATGCGTCACTAAACCCAAGGCATACAGTAGAGAAAATATTGGAAGAGCCATTAATTGTTCACGGTATTGGGAATAAGGCTGAACGAAAAAAGAGAGTACAAGAAATATTAGAAGTGGTTGGACTAAGTAGTTATCATGCTAACAGATACCCGCATCAATTTAGTGGCGGACAAAGACAACGGATCGGAATTGCAAGAGCATTAATGACAAAACCGAAGCTTATCATTGCTGACGAACCGGTGTCTGCATTAGATGTATCCATCCAATCTCAAGTTCTGAATCTATTAGAAGATCTTCAAAATGAATTTGGATTAACGTATATTTTTATCGCCCATGATTTAGGGGTGGTACGACATATAAGTGACCGTGTTGGTGTTATGTATTTAGGTAGAATCGTAGAACTTACCACAAGTGAAAAGTTGTATGCTAAGCCTTTACATCCATATACAGAAGTACTTCTCTCAGCAGTACCAGTTCCGGATCCTGAATTGAGGAAGGAAGCTACGCTGCTAGAAGGAGAAATACCAAGTCCATCAAATCCTCCAAAGGGATGCGCATTTCACACAAGATGTCAGTCATGTATGGACATTTGTAAACAATCAAGACCAGAGTTAAAGGAAGTTGAAGAAGGGCACTTTGTTGCATGTCACTTATTTTCTTAAGAACATGTAGCATTTCTAATAAGAAAAATTATGTTCAATCGCCAGTTGAACAACATGGGGGGAAACATTTAGGATGAGTAAAAAACTATGGTTAGCCATGCTGATGGCATTCATGCTAGTTTTAGGTCTAGCAGCCTGCAGCGGCGGAGAAGAAGCAACAAATGAAAAAGATCCGAAATCAGAAAATACTGATGACGGCAATAAAGACGGTGAAAAGGAAGAATCAAAAAATGAAACATTAGTATTTGGTCGTGGAGGAGATTCAGTATCTCTTGATCCAATTGCCGTTACAGATGGCGAAAGCTTAAAAGTAACGAAAAATGTATTCGATACGCTAGTTGATTTTGGTCAACAAGATGTTGAGATTCATCCAGCACTTGCAACAGAGTGGGATGTTTCTGAAGATGGTTTAGTTTACACATTCAAGCTTCGTGAAGGTGTAAAATTCCATGACGGAACAGACTTCAATGCTGATGCAGTAGTGTTCAACTTTGAACGTTGGGCAGGAGGAGATAAGGAATCCTTCTACTATTATGGTTCAATGTTTGGTGGATACGGTGATGATGAAAAGCATGTCATTAAAGAAGTAAAAGCTGTTGATCCATTAACAGTTCAGTTTACGTTAAAGAAGCCTCTAACACCATTCTTAAAGAACTTAGCGATGTCTCCATTTGGTATTGCAAGTCCTGAAGCTGTGAAGAAGCACGGTGACAAGTTTGGTGAAAACCCAGTTGGTACGGGTCCATTCGTATTCGTAGAGTGGAAGCGTAATGAACGTATTGTCGTTGAGAAGAATCCGAACTACTGGAAAGAAGGATTTCCAAAGTTAGGGAAAGTAATTTTCGTTACAATTCCTGATAATACAGCTCGTCTAAATGCACTATTAAGTGGAGAAATTCACTTAGCTGATGGATTAAATAATACAGACAAAGGGCAGTTAGAAGGTAACAGTAACCTTGCAGCAATTAACCGTCCTCCAATGAACGTAGGTTACCTTGGTTTAACAAACACAAGAGGTCCTTTAAAGGATGTAAAGGTTCGTCAAGCGCTGAACTATGCTGTAAATAAGCAAGAAATCATTGACGCGTTCTTCGCAGGTCAAGCAGATCCAGCGATTAACCCAATGCCAAGTTCAATCGAAGGATTCAATAGCGATGTAAAGGATTATGAATTCGATCCTGAAAAAGCAAAGGCACTTCTTGCTGAAGCTGGATATCCAGATGGATTTGAAATGGATTTATGGGCTGTTCCAATTCCACGTCCATACATGCCAGAAGGACAAAAGACTGCTGAAATCCTTCAAGCACAATTTGCAAAAATTGGTGTTAAAGCAAATATTGTAAGCTTTGAATGGGCTACTTACTTAGATAAAGCTCGTCAAGGTGAAGCAGATGCATTCCTATTAGGTTGGACAGGTGATAATGGAGATGCAGATAACTTCCTAAACGTATTACTAAGCGGTGACAAAATCGATAGTAATAACTACGCTCGCTACAATAACGCAGAAGTAACAAAGCTTCTTGCTGATGCTCAATCAGAATTAGATCTGAAAAAGCGTGAGGAAATGTATCACAAAGCACAAGAAATCATCAAAGAAGAAGCTCCATGGGTTCCACTATTCCACACTACTCCACTACTTGGAAGTGTTGCAAACCTAGAAGGCTTCTACCCGCATCCAACTGGATCTGACAAACTAGACACAGTTGAATTCAAATAAACCACTTTATCACACTAATGTAGTGGGGGCCAGTCCCCCGGCACTGTAAAGGGATAAAGGGTGTTGAGAGAAAGGGGAGTCTAGACTCCCCTTTCTCTACTTAACTAATTAGAAAGAGGTGACTCTCATATGTTCGCCTATACAATTAGAAGGCTATTACTCTTAATACCGGTTCTACTGGGAATGTCACTGATCGTCTTTTTTATGATTCGTGCAATACCAGGTAATCCGGCACAAGTAATATTAGGACAACTCGCAACAGCTGAAGCCATTGAGAGTTTGACAAAGCAGCTAGGTTTAGACCAGCCATGGCATATCCAGTATTTTAATTACTTAGGTGATATTCTTCGAGGAGATCTTGGAGAATCACTTCGTACAAAAGTTCCGGTAACTGAAGAAATTTGGCCATACTTGGCGGCGACAATTGAACTGGCGTTAGCTGCGATGCTGATTGCTGTTTTAATTGGTGTCAATGCGGGGATTATCAGTGCTTGGTTCCAAAAGTCATGGTTTGACTATGCTGCAATGGTACTTGCTCTAGTAGGTGTTTCTATGCCAATCTTCTGGCTAGGATTAATGGAGCAGTGGATTTTCTCATTAGAGCTGGGCTGGCTTCCGACATCAGGTCGTGAATCTGTCATGAATCCAGTTACTCCTGTCACACACCTATTTGTTATCGATACAATCATTCAAGGTGATACAGAAAATCTGGTGACTGTTCTTAAGCACTTAATTATGCCGAGTGTAGCATTAGCGACAATTCCAATGGCAATCATTGCCCGTATTACAAGATCAAGCATGCTAGAGGTTATGCGATCAGATTATATCCGTACAGCACGTGCAAAGGGTATGAAAATGTTCTGGGTTGTATACAAGCATTCTCTGAAAAATGCCATCATTCCTGTATTAACCGTTATTGGTCTACAAACAGGATTATTACTAGGAGGGGCCATTTTAACAGAAACTATCTTCAGTTGGCCGGGAATTGGTAGATATATTTACGAAGCAATTGGTTACCGTGATTATCCGGTTATCCAATCAGGAATCTTAATTATTGCGACCATATTCGTATTAATCAACTTAATCGTTGATTTATTGTATGCATTAGTCGATCCGCGTATTAAATACTCGTAAAGGAGGGACAACAAGTGGCTGAATTAGTAAGAAATGACGTCAATATACAAATGGAGCAACAAGATGAAGTAATCTCCCCGTGGAAAGAAGCCTGGAGAAGCTTTAGAAAAAATAAGCTCGCTGTCGTTGGGACGATTATTATTCTATTGTTTATTGCTATGGCTCTTGCTGCACCCCTCATTGCACCTGAGGGAATTAACGAACAGAAACTTGGTGAAAGACTACAAGCACCTTCTAGCGAACACTGGCTGGGAACGGATGACTTTGGGAGAGATATACTAAGCCGTATCATCTATGGTGCACGTATATCACTTACGGTTGGATTTTTCGCAGTTCTAGGATCAGTGATCGTAGGGTGTCTGCTAGGTGTTATTGCCGGCTATTATGGTAAATGGGTAGACGGTATTATATCGAGGATTTTTGATATTATGCTAGCGTTTCCTAGTATTCTACTAGCAATTGCCGTTGTAGCAGTACTCGGGCCCTCATTACGTAATGCACTTATCGCGATTGCCATCATTAATATTCCAAACTTCGGACGCTTAATTCGATCAAAAGTATTAAGTGTTAAACAAGAAGAATATGTGTTAGCTGCAAAAGCGATTGGAATGAAGGATGCACGAATATTATTTCAACACATCTTACCAAACAGTATGTCTCCAATTATAGTTCAAGGTACACTTGCAGTTGCTGCTGCAATTATTGAATGTGCAGCACTAGGATTTTTAGGATTGGGTGCAGAGGCACCACAGCCTGAATGGGGTAAAATGTTATCAGATTCTAGAAAATATATCACACAGGCTCCATGGACCATGATTTTCCCTGGGCTTGCCATTATGCTAACCGTATTAGGATTTAATCTAATGGGTGACGGCTTGCGGGATGCACTTGATCCAAAGATGAAAGAATAGAAGAAACAAGGCTCTTCTCTAAAACTTTCTTGCTTTAAGTACAATTATTCTGTGTGTGTAACCAGTTTTAGAAGCAAACCTGAGGTTGAATAAAGAGCAACTTTCTTTCTAAATACTAGGGTAGCAAACAATCTATACGAAAACAGCAAAAAAACAAAGACCCATTCTTCGCGAATAGGTCTTTTCTTTTACTCTAGACAAAATTCCGAACTGCTTCCATCACTTCCTCCGGTTTTTCCACTACGGTCCAATGTCCACAGTTTTCAATTATTTTCAATGTCGCTTGTGGAATGAAGGTCATAAGCAGCTCATCTAATGCTTGAGGTGTAATTAAATCATGATCTCCCTGGATAACTAAAATGGGCACATGTGTAATTCGGTTGAGTTGCTGACGTATATCATAATTACGGCTAATATCACCACCGATTACACTGTTCACAACAGGATTGCTCTTAGTTTTTGTCTTTTTATGCAATACTTCTTGTGAATAGACATAATAAGGGTCAAGTATGTTGAATATCTCTTTTAACTCAATTTCACCTGCTTGAAATTGTTTTGACAGTTGTTCAATCTTCAGTTTATCTTCAGTAGATAGTCGATTTTGAAGCTCGTTGCCAAATACCGTATATCCCTCACTACTAGCTCCAACAGCTGCTGTCAGGATGATTTTATGAACATTTTCAGGATAAGCTGTCGCATATAATAATGCGAGCATACTACCCCATGACTCACCGAATAATGTCAGTTTCTTAATACCAAGCTTCCCGCGCAATTCCTCAAGTGTTAAAACTTCTTCATTCATTGAATAATGTGTTGAATCTTCTAAAGCAGAAGACTTCCCGCATCCCTTTTGATCGTAGAATATAAGCTCATTATGATTCGATAACTGTTCGATATGTGGTAAGAAAAAACCATGCTCACCACCTGGTCCACCATGTAAAAATACAATTGGTTCGCCATGACCAAGTTTTTTAATATAGATAGATGATTTTCTTATTTGTAAGAAGTGTTCGCTCATTGTTTGTCCCCCATATCCAGTTTATTCCATGTTAGCATACTATTCAGAAAACAGGATGAATAGTAATACCATCTAATACAAATAATGAGCAAAAAAGGAAAATGTAGATGAAATCATTTATTCTTACGTTAGCTATGTGCCTGATAACAGGCTGCAATTTTCTAGGAGGAGAAATGGAAAGAAGTACATGGATATGGGATGTCCGCGTAATGGAGAACCGGGAAGCGGAAGTTGTGAATGAACTGATAGAAAACAAAATAACGACCGTATACATTTTCTATTCCGAGGAACTAAATCAAACCATGTACAAGAAGTTTATGACTCTTGCACATTCAGAGGATATTAAAGTAGAAGCTCTTGGTGGGGAAAGAGTTTGGGGGCTAAAGAAGTATGAGCATGAAGGATTAGACTTCATACAAAGTGTCGTAAGCTTTAATCAAGAAGCAGGAGAAGAAGAGAAGTTTGATGCCATCCACTTAGATATTGAACCTTATTTAGTAGAAGAATGGGAAAAAGATAAAACGAAGGTGCTAGAAAGTTGGTATCAAAATTCCTTATCCTATATCAGCCTTTCTAAAGAGAATGGAATAGTTATAAACTGTGACCTGCCGTTTTGGCTAGATAGCAACGATGTTATAGAAGCGCAGCCCCAAAGCCTTAAAAAACCGTTGTATGAATTGTTCATTGATGCATTTGACGGAGTTAATCTAATGTCCTATCGAAATACAGTCGAAGGAGAAAATAGTATTACTGATCTTTCTAATACGGAGCTTACCTATGCTGAAAAAGAGGGGAAGCAAGTTGGAATTGCTGTCGATTTATTACCGAGTGATATAGATTATACAACTTTTTATCACTTAACTAGGGAAGACCTAGAGCAATCGATCTCTATGTTGCATGATTATTATCGTAATCATTCATCATACAATGGAGTGGCAATACATGATTTTGAACATCTCAAACAAAAAAGGTAAATTTAGAGTGGAATTTTTTGACTAGCTTGTTATAATGGAGTGTAGTACAAAGAACCATATTCCAAAATGTATAGGGTGAATAATAATGAACTTAGGATTTGGTGAAATCGCGTTAATCGTATTTGTTGCACTATTACTGTTCGGACCGAAAAAGCTTCCAGAACTAGGTAAAGCAGCAGGGAATACTTTAAGAGAATTCAAAAAGGCAACGAAAGGAATTCTTGAGGACGAGGAAGACGTAAAGAAGTCAAGCAAATAAGTGAATATATGTAATAAGGGTGTAGTCTTTTCATGCACCCTTTTATTTTTAATCTAGGTTGTATTCGTATAAATAACCATTGTACGAAACGGGCCTTAATCTAAGAAAGTATGAGGTTATGAAACATGTTATGGACAATATTTGTAGCATTTGTATTAGGACTCGTTGAAGGATTAACAGAGTTCGCGCCTGTCTCATCAACAGGACATATGATTATTGTAGATGATTTATGGCTTCAATCACGAGAATTATATGGACCAGAGGTAGCCAATACGTTTAAGGTTGTCATTCAGCTAGGATCAATTCTAGCGGTAGTTATTGTATTTTGGAAGCGTCTATTGAGCCTCATTCCCTTCGTCAAAACAGGAGGCAATATACAGAAGCAAAAGCTCAGCTTAACAAAAGTAATTGTAGGTTTATTACCTGCAATGGTACTAGGGTTACTATTTGATGATTTCATTGATGAGCATCTATTTACGGCGAATACTGTAATTCTTGGTTTATTCGTTGGGGCATTATTAATGATTGCAGCAGATAAGTTTAGACCTAAGAAATATACAGCTGAAACTGTAGATCAAATTACATACAAGCAAGCTCTTATCGTTGGTCTTTTCCAATGTATTGCATTATGGCCAGGGTTTTCCCGTTCAGGTTCTACCATGTCAGGGGGCGTATTGCTAGGGCTTAGTCACCGTGCAGCAGCCGATTTTACATTTATCATGGCAGTACCGATTATGGCAGGAGCAAGCTTCATTTCTTTAATGAATAACTGGGAGCATTTCTCAGTGGAGACCATTCCATTCCTAGCAGTAGGATTCATTAGTGCATTTATCGTATCTATCATTTCAATTAAGTTCTTCTTAGAGTTAATTGATAAAATTAAGTTAACACCGTTTGCCATTTATCGCATCGTGTTAGCAGCGATTTTATTCTTTGTATTTATCGTTTAATCAAAAGGCCACAGTTCACTGTTGAACTGTGGCCTTTTCTTTACATTTCACTTTTTTCTTCTACTTTTACTTCGTTATCAGAATGATACGTTTGGAAACTATCTAACAATTTTTCTAGGTGAGCTAATTGACTGTAGTATTCGAGTACCATTGACACTAGAGGAAACAGTTCTGCAACATGTATTTGCAGTTCCTCATCCTCGATTTCGTACAATTTTAAGTACTCTTGTAGAAGCACTGAATGCTGCATATGCTCTTTTTCTTCCATTATTGGGATATGAGACTTAATTTTCCCGACAAATTGCAATAGTAGCTGCTCATGTGCAGAAGAGAGCGTATCGAGCTCCATCCGCAATAAATGTTGAAAGTCTTCTGGCATAAGACCAATTTCATTATCAACACGATGAAGTCGTTTTAACGTGTCATGCGCCTGATTTGTCGTTAATAACATTTGTCTGAACAATACAGTTTTCCTTGTTTTTGCAAACTGCTTCTTTTTCTTGCTAAAGCGATTATGTTCCTCTTTATAGAAAGAGAAAAGGTCCTCTAGCTTCGTCAAATTGTCCTTCATTTTTTCGATTTCTTCTTTTAATTCAATGTGTCCTGATGCATTTCTTGTGTTAATTCGAATCCATTTAATGATTTCTTCTGTTGTATCCACAATTTTATAATATAGCTTCGTTTCATATTTAGGCGGAAGGAAAACCAAGTTTACAAGAAAGGCAGACAATACACCAAGTATAATGGATCCAAACCGAATGAGAGAAAACTCAATTGACTCATCACTAGGCGTCTCCATTATCGCGATTACTGTAACAAGAGCGAGTGGAATCGCAGTTTCAAATTTTAATTTAATCGTAATCCCGATAACAAGCATGACTGTAAATCCAATGATTAACGGATTACTAGAAAACAAAAAGACAAAAGCTAAGGCAAATATAGCCCCAATCATATTGGCTTGAATTTGTTCAATTAACGTCTGGTAAGAACGGTAAATTGATGGTTGTACTGCAAACGCTGCAGCAATTCCTGCAAAAGCAGGAGAGGGTAATTCTAATAAAGCGGCAATATATAAAGACAGAGCAATGGCAATTCCCGTCTTTAAAATACGAGCTCCAATTTTCATGTTGTTGTAACATCCTTCCTACAAATCCCTACTATCATCTTATCAATTATGACGTATTCATAAACCATATCTTAACAACAATCAGAAAAAGTGCAAGACTCAATTGCTCATAGATCATAAAAAAGGGCGTAATCATAAATCGGGGGTACAATAGAGAGGGGGATTTACATCTAAATTGAGAGTCTTACACAAAATGAGGAAGTAAATTCAGGCGAATGATTTATCAATTCGGCGGGGGAATTGCTAATTCGGCCAAATTTAAAAGTTATTCGGCGAAAGGTAGAAGTATTCCGGCGAAAGTAAAAAACTTTTCGTCGACATGGCTTGGAATTCGGGCGAATGACAGATGATTTCAACGAAGATGTAGTGCTTTCGTCGTTATGATAACTAATTCAGCAACTCAAACTTCACGTGAGACTTTTGCCATCAAAAAGAACCTAGTCCGAAGACTAGATTCACTTTGTTATTACTCCGTCGAAACTGCTGGATCTGCTTGTTCTTTCACAGGAACCACTTGCAGGAAGTTCTTCTCAGGCTCCTGCAGAAGTGATTCAATATAGATCACTTCTTCCCATTGCTCATGATCTTTAAGCACTTGAACATATGAAGTTAATAAATCATGAACATCTTCTAAGCCCTTCTTCGAAAGATGAGTAATTGTTACTTTTGCTCCTTTTGCAAGGCGGCTTGTTAGCTTTTCCTTTGTTAAACCAACGGAAGAATCTTGACGTAAATATACAGCACCGCCAGTCATACCGGCACAAATCCAAGGGCCAGGGTCACCGAGAACAAGACCACGACCGTTTGTCATATATTCAAACGCAAACCCTTTAATGTTAGCGTGAACTGCGACATTTCCATGTTCCTTCTCGCGCAAGCGAGTAGTCACTCTTCCACCGATGATCATATCTGCACCGGACAGCCTGATACCGGCACGGGCATCGGCACTTCCTTGTACGAATAATTGCCCCTTTTGTGCTCCATATCCGAAGCCTTTACCTACAGAACCATTGTAATAGTTACCGTCTTTACCTTTGGCTTTTACAATATAAATATTACCACCGAATGATGTCTTACCAATACCATCTTGGGATCCGCCTTCAACTCGAATATCAATTCCTTCACTATTGTATGCGCCAAGTCCGTTTCCAGGTATTGAACCGTCCTTATAGTGCAGAGAAACTTTAGGTAACTTTTTATAGGAACCGTCTAAACGTCCTCTTACCCTGTGGCAAGATACACGACTTCCAAGTACACGTTGTTCAGAAGTGACAGAGGAGAACTCCCTAGACTCTGTTAATTCACTCACATTGTTGTCTAAGTACTCAGCACCAACTGCTAAGGCTAGTTGTGATTCTTGTTCGCGTACCGGCGCTTCTTTTTGAGTAAATTGGTCAACATCAAGTACTTTTAATAACTCACTTAAATGTAGCTGATTTTCACCTTTTATCTGTTCTAATAAGTCAGACCTGCCTACAATGTCTTGAAGATTTGTATATCCAAGGGAAGATGTAATTTCCTTCAACTCTTCTCCGAATGCTGTAAATAGATTAGTTAACCCTTGAACAGCTAAATCCAGCTGTCTTGGGACGAAACGACGTAATCCATGTTCTTTTGCTTGGGATTCTGATTCAATTTGTGTGGCAATGCCGACATGACAGGTATCCAAATGACAACCTCGACATGTTGTGCAACCAATCGCAATCATTGACAGTGTTCCGAATCCAATACGATTAGCGCCAAGCAGCATGACCTTCACAACATCGGCAGCACTTTTGATTCCGCCGTCTGCCCATATTTCTACATTATTTCGAATGCCTGCTTCAAGTAAAGCATTGTGAGCGGCTTTAACTCCAATTTCAACTGGAAGACCCACATGCTGCAAGGCATGAATACGTGCAGCACCTGTGCCTCCATCGAATCCACTTATCGTAATAATATCAGCACCGGCTTTTGCGATCCCAACTGCGATAGTCCCGATATTTGGGACAACAGGTACTTTTACAGAAACTTTTGCTTGATCATTTGCTGTTTTTAACTCTGTAATCATTTGAGATAAGTCTTCAATTGAATAGATATCATGGTTGTTAGATGGAGAAATCAAGTCTGACCCGATTGTTGCATTTCTTGCTTCAGCAATTTTCCTTGTCACTTTTGAACCAGGTAAGTGTCCACCTTCACCAGGCTTTGCTCCTTGGCCAATTTTAATTTCTAACAGATTAGAGGAATTCAATAGCTCCGCGTTTACACCAAATCGACCTGATGCTACTTGTTGACCACGTGTATTCGGATATTTACCTAACATATCCTTAATTTCTCCGCCCTCACCATTCAGGCTGACCATATTCAACCGTTCAGCAGCCTCCGCATAAGCACGGAAGGCAATTTCATTTTGGGATCCAAATGACATTGAGCTTATTACAAATGGTAAGCTGTGGGTGCCAACAGATATATCAACCTTATCTGAGGGAATCGACTTATCAGATTTTTTGAAATCAGTTAAATGACGGATCGTGATGGGAGTGGCATCCTCTTGTTCAGTCATTTTTTTACGATACTCTTCATAAGAGCCTGTTTTGGCAACTTCTCCAATGGCTTTCCACACACGTGGGAAAATATGAAATGTCTTACCAGGTCGTGTTTGGTCGTCAGCAAAATCCAGAGCTCGCTCCATTGCATCCTGTTTTAAGTAGTCGAAATCAAAACTTAAAGACTCTGAACCAAGGAAGTTCACTATACGTAAGGCGTCTGCTATTTTTTCATGTAAACCGATAGAAGAGAACAATCTTCCATATCCGCGAAGTTCATGAATACCTAAAGTAGAAATTACTTTTTCAAGTCCCTTATTTAATGATTCAAATAAGTTTTGTGTAGGAGTTAGTTCCTCTGCACTGACAGTAGCAAATAATAAATACGGACTAATCACATCTGCACCAGACCCAAACGTTAAAATTAAATCATGCAAAGATCGGACAGAGCCAGAACGTAACAAAATCGAAGCATCTCTTCTTACTTGATGTTCAATTAAATATTGATCAATCACTGACACAACTAAAAGTGGATCAAGCCAAAGTTTTTCGTTTTGGTGGGAGCTACTATCATCTAACACTAATAAAGATTTTCCATTTTGGACAGCTTCAAATGCCTCTTTAGATAATCTGGCTAGTGCACTCTCAATTGTCTCATCCTTTGCAAAGGTAACATCGAGATAATAGAGTAGCCCTTCTTTATGAAACGTATGAACAACCTGGTCATATGAAGGCTGAAGTATCTTTTCACTCAGAGCAAACCCATGATTTCCTTCTACTAAAACAGGGGAAGAAAGCTCTAAAAATAACTGCTTCTCTTCTTTACGAAAAAGGGAAGGACGTTTTCCTAACATTGTTCTTGTAGAGAAGTGCTCTGTTTCACGGTCACGGTCAATGGCAGGGTTTGTCACGACAGCGACACTTTCTTTAATAAAATCAGCTAAGTTCCGTCTACTAGTATCAATAGCTGCAAGCGGGGCGTCATGACCTAAAGAACGGATAGGCTCTGCCCCTTTATCTGCCATCTGTTCAACGAGCTGAATATGCTCACGATCCCAGCCAAATGCTGAATATTGATTGTTATGAACAGTTGATAGTGTAGATACAGATATGTTTTTTTCAAGAACAGGGGCGTCTAAACGTAATCTATAATCCTTAATATCTACTTTTCCTTGAATACGTGTATATACTTCCTCTTGAAAATCTTCATATGAAAATAGCTTGATCTGATTGTTAACATATTTTAAGCCAACCTTCTCACCAGGAGCTAGTGGTTTTGGATCATTAATAAACTCTGAAGAAGGCACAATTCCTGGCTCCGAGCTAAACAAATAGGAGTCAGTTGTCTCAAGCTGCCATAATGGACGTAAACCTAGTGAATCTAAGCTGAATACAGCTTCATCTTGATAACGAGAAATAATTCCTGCAGGTCCTTGAGAAAAATGACCCCAAGATTCTCTAACATACGTATATAAATCTTGTAGATGCTCTCGGTATGATTTAATCTCATTAATGATCGGAGGGAAAATGATATCGACTGCTTCAAATAATGTGAAATGATGTCTTGCTATCAATGTTTCTATTGTTCTATTAATATCTTGCGAATCACTCCCACCCTTTGTTAAGGGAACACCAAGCATTTCTGCTTCATCACGGAACTTCGCAATGGTATTGATTTCTCCATTATGTCCAAGGACACTGAATGGCTGAACACGGAAAAAGTTAGATAACGTATTCGTGGAATAACGGTTATGTCCAAGAGTCATTGTAGAAGCAACAAGAGGACTTGATAAGTCTTGATAATACTTTGGTAAAATATCACCAGCACCCATTACTTTGTAAACAGCATGGTAATTGCTTAATGAAGAAACATGAATAAACTCATCCTCTTCAATTTTGATTGTTAAATCAAACAATAGCTTCTCTAAGTTACCAATTGAATTGTTCGGAAGTAATGCGACTTGCCAAAATAATGGTTCTTGAGACGATGCAATAGGACCTAATGCAGTTGAGTTAGTCACATTATCTGACTCGTACAATAATGATAAGTTCTCATTCTTAAAAAGCTGCTTTACGTGCTCTTTTACTTTGTGTTGGTCAGCTTTTTTGTCCACAAAAAAATGACCAACAATAAATTGCTCGTCATGCACAACTGCGGCACCTATACCGTTTTTAGAAAGTTTTTCTTTCCAAAGTTCTCTTGGTATATCAATATGAATACCGACACCATCACCTTCTCCATTTGTGAAACCGGCACGGTGATTCATTTTGACTAATGCAGAAATACATAACTCGATATTAACTTTTGTAGGAACTTTCTGTTTCTCAATAACAGACACAATTCCACATGCATCATGTTCGTGTAAATGATAATTCTGAAAGGAGCTAGGATTCCATTTTGATTTCATTTTGTTGGCCAGACGGCCGTCACCTCCTTGGAATAGTGGAAAGCAAATCTATAGGAAAGAGATTTACAAGCATAAGGAAAAGTCTAGAGGATAATCGAAAAATTCTGAATATATACATGGTAACAAACTTATTATGAAAATTCAATTAATATTCATATTGATGGATGTAATCATTAATATAAACTCCAAAGAAAAGGTGAGTAAAGTTGTAAAGACCAGTAATGTAAACGGTTTCAAAAGGTTATAAAAAAACTAGTCACATAAATGAGACTAGTTGCAATGTATATGTTTGTATAAATATCCAATTATAATTGTTTGAATGCTTTTTCAACTGCTTGTAGAGTAAGCTCAATATCCTCTTTTGTATGGGCAGTAGTCAGGAACCAAGCCTCGTATTTAGAGGGAGCTAAATTAATACCTTGCTCTAGCATTAGCTTAAAGAATCTTGCAAACATTTCTCCATCTGTATCTTCAGCTTGAGCATAGTTTTCAATCTTTTCGGTTGTAAAGTAAATGGTTAATGCGCCTTTTAAACGGTTAATCGTAATGGGGACATTGTAAGTGTTGGCGTGTTTTAAAATGCCCTCTTCAAGTATTGCTCCAAGCTCATCTAAATGCTCGTACACTCCATCTTGCTTTAAGACTTCTAAGCAAGCAATTCCAGACAAAATAGATGCGGGATTACCTGCCATTGTACCTGCTTGGTATGCTGGTCCTAACGGTGCTACCTGCTCCATGATTTCCTTCTTTCCACCGTATGCTCCAATTGGTAGACCACCACCAATAATTTTTCCAAGAGCTGTTAAATCAGGCTGAACACCAAGTAAATCCTGTGCACCTCCATACATAAAACGGAATGCTGTAATAACCTCATCATAAATGACAAGTGCTCCAGCAGCATGAGCATATTCATTTACTTGTTCGAGAAACCCTTCTTTTGGCTCAACGATACCGAAGTTACCAACAATCGGTTCAACTAATACTGCGGCAATTTGATCGCCCCATTTTTCTAGTGCTTCTCTAAATGGTTCAATGTCGTTAAAAGGAACAGTAATGACTTCCTGAGCTATACTTTTAGGAACACCAGCTGAATCTGGAGTTCCTAATGTTGAAGGTCCAGAACCGGCAGCAACGAGTACAAGGTCAGAATGCCCGTGATAACAACCTGCAAATTTAATGATTTTATCGCGCTTTGTATAGGCCCTTGCTACACGAATTGTTGTCATGACCGCCTCTGTACCAGAGTTTACGAAACGTACCTTCTCAAGGTAAGGCATCGCTTCTTTTAGCATTTTAGCAAACTTAACTTCATGCGGAGTCGGTGTTCCGTATAAGACACCGTTCTCGGCTGCTTCCTTAATCGCATTCGTAATATGGGGATGAGCATGGCCTGTGATAATGGGACCGTACGCAGCTAAGTAATCAATATATTTATTTCCGTCTACATCCCAAAAGTAAGCACCTTTAGCACGTTCCATTACGACAGGAGCACCGCCACCAACGGCCTTGTATGAACGAGATGGGCTATTCACACCACCAACGATATGTTCAATTGCTTCTTTATGTAATTGCTCTGATTTTGTATGATTCATTTCTTTGCCTCCTACATTACACTTTCATACATGAATATCTTAACATGCACCATTTATAAAACAAACTGATTCAAATTTCTATTCATTACGTAACGAAATAGGTCATGTGATCACTCTAGTTAATGTAAAATGGTCTATATAAAGGAGGGAATGACTATGAGATTGGAGTCAGTCGTACTTAACGTACAGGATGTCTCAAAAAGTATCGGAAAAACACCGATTATACATAATGTTTCGTTTGATTTAATGAGAGGAGAAGTTCTAGGTTTACTTGGACCGAATGGGTCTGGTAAAACAACGATATTAAAAATGTTAGTCGGATTACTTAAACCAACTGCTGGAACGATTAGAATAGATGGAGCAGATATTCAAAAAGCATTTGAAAAGGCAATAAAACATATTGGGGCTATAATCGAAAACCCAGAGTTATATGATTATTTATCAGGTTACGATAACTTAGTTCATTTCTCTCATATGTCTGAAAGTAGTAATCATGAACGAATTGAAGAAGTTATTAAGCTGTTAAGAATGGAAGATTACATACATGATAAAGTACGAACATACTCTCTTGGAATGAAACAACGATTAGGCCTAGGACAGGCATTACTTCATCAGCCTTCGATCTTATTGTTAGATGAACCAACAAACGGTTTAGATCCAGAAGGAATGATGGAGCTAAGGCAATTACTCGTGAAATTAGCAAAGGAACAAGGAGTAGCCGTTATTATATCCAGTCATCAGTTAGCAGAGGTCGAGTTGATTTGTGACAGTATTTTAGTGATTAAAAATGGGAGTATTATTGAGAGAAGCAAGCTTCGTGAAGACAGTGCGTCAACTGTACAATCCTATACCTTTAGAATAATAAACATACATGAAGCCACTCCTATTATTGAAGCGATGAATCTTCCAAACTTAACACTGGTTTCTGATGGCTTTCAGGTTGAGTTGAGTGAAAAGGAAGTAGCCAAGCTAAACAAACGTTTGATTAATCATGATATAGATGTAGTAGGAATAAAAAAGAGTGAAAAAACATTAGAAGATCGTTTTCTAAACACGCTGAAAGGAAGGTCGAAATGAAATCATTTTATTATTTATTATCCAATGAGTTCATGAAAATTTTCAAGCGACCTGGAGTGTGGGCTTTTTTGGTGACACTGTTTGTGCTAGACATACTGCTTGCCATTTTTGTCAGACAAGTTTTTGGCCACTCGGGGAAAATGACATTTTGGGAATATATGAACATAAGCTCACGGGCACTTCTTTTTGTACAACTAATTAGCATTGTGTATGCAGGAGATATCGTATCTGGTGAGTATACAAAGGGAACAATTAAATTTTTATTAATACGTCCATTCAAACGTTCAAAAATATTGTTGTCAAAGTTCGTAACGATTCTTCTCCTTACAATGATGTTTGCGATTCTACAGTTTTTCTTCTCTTTTATTGCAAGCTTAGCATTGTTCAATTTATATCCATCATTGCTTTTATGCTTTCGGTTATAACGAAAAGCGGAATATTTTCTATTACAATGACCATTCTACTGTATTATGGTTCAACCTTGTCCATTGCACTATTAGAGCATTATGAAATCGAAAAGGCAAAGTATATCTTATTTGCAAATACCAATTTGCAGCAATATTTTGATGGAAACCCAACGTTTGATAGTATGACATTACCATTCTCGATTCTGATAATTTTCGTGCACCTTTTAGTGTTTATAGGAATCACCTTTACTGTATTTAATAAGCGTGATATCCACGTATAAACTTTGCATGACTCGTCCTTTTATTTCATATGTTAGGATGAGGTGGTTACTGTGGTCAAATTAGGTTTATTATTATTCATTATATTTGTTCTATATAAAAGCTTTAGTCAGCTCTTTAAACGGAATGAACATCGAAATAATTATGTTTCTTTAGAAAAGCTATTATTTTTATTATTAATATATGTGAATGTGTTAGTTGGATTTGCACTCGTGTACACACTGTTTGAGTTATCAGGAAATGTTATTATGATTAATGGGAATTTGCCTGAGTTGAACGGATTTTTTGAGATATTCGGCACTTCATTATATTTCAGTGGGTTAACGCTTCTTTCAGTTGGATATGGAGACATTACACCTATTGGAATAGGGAGATTTTTTGCTATTGTTGAGGCTCTTCTTGGATATATTATACCGGCTGCCTTCGTGGTCAGAACAATGATTGATTATGATAGTCGGGCTGAGTATAAACCAAATATTGATTATGATCAATCAACATAGTTGCACAATGGACGTGACTTCCTTATCCTTAGATGTGAGAAAGAATTGGGAGGATATGTATGAGAATAGCACCTGATTTTGAATTAAAAGGTACGAGTGGTCACACCGTAAGACTAAGTGACTTTAAAGGGAAATCAAATGTAGTGTTATACTTTTACCCTAAAGATATGACACCGGGGTGTACGACTGAAGCATGTGATTTTAAAGAAGCTCATCAGTCGTTTCAAAATCTGGATACAGTTATTTTGGGTGTCAGTCCAGATTCAATTGACAAGCATCAGAAATTCACAGAGAAATATGACTTACCCTTTGAATTACTAGTAGATGAAGATCATCAAGTTGCAGAAGCTTACGGAGTATGGAAACTTAAGAAAAACTTCGGTAAAGAGTACATGGGGATTGAGCGTTCAACCTTTGTTATTGATAAAGAAGGTCAAATTGTGAAGGAATGGTTAAAGGTGAAGGTAAAAGGTCACGTTGACGATGCATTAAATTATATTAAAGAAAACTTATAAAATATGGGTCAATGACTATACCATTGCAGGTGTAAACGAATATTGTAGAGTATAGGGAACCCCCCCTCAATCATTAAATAGAGCGGTAGAGTGCGAGAGAACCTCTCTCGCCTTTTTTAATTTTGCTTGGGATAATTTTTACCGTATTAATAATAGTTGATGAATATAATAAAATAATAGTAAGCATACTCATGACTTTTCAAATGAATAATTCTATAAGATGATTTAAATAGAAGGAAGGGGGAGTAAATTGAACATCGTAACAACATTAACTGTGAATGAGAAAAAGAAAAATGAGCTAATTGGTTTATTCAATGGTGATACCTTTCATTTCTTCTCAACTGTAGAAGAAGCGTACGATAAGTTGGAAGAAGCAGAGGTTCTGGTGACCTATGGAGATGACATTAACCTTGATGTATTGAAGGAAGCGAAAAAGCTAAGATGGATTATGGTAATGTCAGCGGGTATAGATAAACTTCCTTTCCAAGAAATTAAGAAACGAAACATACTTGTGACAAATGTAAGAGGCATTCATAAGATTCCTATGGCTGAATACACGCTGAGCATGATGTTACAAGTAAGTAAACATTTAAAAAGTGTATTTGATCAAGAAAAAAATCATGAGTGGAAGCGTCTATCAATGAATGAGCTATATCAGAGGAATGTTTGTATAATTGGCGTTGGAGCAATTGGTGGACAAATTGCAAAGTTATGTAAGTCCCTCGGAATGAATACATATGGAATTAATACGAGTGGAAAAGAAGTAGAGTTTGTCGACGAAGTCGGTAAGCTCGATAGACTAGAAGATTTCTTAGCACATGCTGATTTTGTTGTATCAATATTACCAAGTACTGAGGATACGAGATATATATTAACAAAAAGGCATTTTCAATTAATGCAGGAAACTTCAATTTTTATTAATATCGGCAGAGGTGACGTAATACGGGAATCAACTCTACTTGAAGTAATGAACGAAAAGCTAATTAGTCATGCCGTACTAGATGTGTTTGAAAACGAACCATTAGAGGAAGATCATCCTTTTTGGAAGATGGAGAATGTTACGGTAACACCACATATATCAAGCATCACCTCGCGTTACTTACCACGTGCATTTGCAATTTTTGAAGAAAACTTGAGAACATATAAGACAGGTGGAAAGATATTATTAAATCAAGTGAATTTAGACAGGGGGTATTAAATATGAAGATCTATACTAAGTCAGGTGACAAAGGTACTACCTCTCTTGTATATGGTAACCGTGTACCAAAAAATGACACAAGAGTAGAAGCATACGGAACATGTGATGAGGCTAATTCACTTCTTGGAGCTGCATTAGCATACATAAAAGATGAAATTTCAGATAGAGAAGAGATTGAGAAGGTATTTCACAAAATACAAACGACTTTGTTCCATGTAGGAGCAGAACTAGCAACTCCAAGCGGAAAAGAAGTGAAGTGGAGACTTAAGGATGAGGATATTCAATGGTTGGAAAGCTTAATTGACGAGTGGGATCGGGAGTTGTCACCACTAACAAACTTTATTTTACCGGGTGGATCAAAAGCAGGTGCAACACTACATTTAGCAAGAACTGTTGTGAGAAGGGCTGAACGTAGAGCGGTGGATGTGAACGAAGTTAATCCGTTAGTTCTCTCGTATTTAAATCGTTTATCAGATTTCTTATTTGTAGCGGGTAGATATATTAATCATAGATTGAATGTGTCAGAAACTACACTTCATCAAGATGCATAACAGTGTTAAATTCGTCCAATCATGCATATAGTAATGGTAGAAGATTGACAAAAAGAGGTTTTACCATGTACACTAATTATAACAATTATAAAGTGATAATGTTTGTTAAAAGTGAGGTGCATGACTGTGTCTATGCAATTGAAAGATGCTCTTGAAATGTTAAAAGAATCTGGAGTACGTATAACTCCGCAACGTCATGCGATTTTAGAATTTTTAATCCAATCAATGACGCACCCGACTGCTGATGATATATATAAGTCACTCGAAGGAAAGTTTCCGAACATGAGTGTCGCAACGGTTTATAACAACTTAAGAGTTTTCCGAGAAGCGGGATTAGTAAAGGAATTAACATATGGCGATGCATCAAGTCGATTTGATTTCGTTACAACTGACCATTACCACGTTATTTGTGAGGATTGTGGGAAAATTGTAGACTTTTCATACCCGGGCTTAGATGAAGTGGAAGCATTAGCTTCACACGTTACAGGATTTAAGGTATCTCATCATCGTATGGAACTTTATGGTACTTGTCCAGACTGTAACAAAAAACAAAGTCATTAAATACAATAAAAAAAGCTGACTATAGAAGTCAGCTTTTTTTATTTTTTCTTATTATAACTTTCGTCAAACTCTTTCCCTTCTAAGTTAGGATCGAGTGTTAATGGTTCATTACAATGCATACACATATCGACACGACCAAGTATCTTTGTCGCTTTATTACAAGTTGGACACACAACTTGGACTGTTCGAGTTGATAACATGCCAATCCAAAAATAAACAGCAGTACTTGCAACAATACAGAGTAATCCTAATACCATAAAGATACTAATTAACCAAACATTAGTGCGAAAGAAGATTCCGATATACATAACAGCAAAGCCTATAAAAATAAGGCTTAATGCAAATGTGCGGATTTTATTAATTTTACTTGAATATTTTTTTGCCATGGTTGTCCCTCCTGGATATTACTATACCATAATACGGCATGACCCTCTATTTATAACAAATAATAAATACTATAAAGAAGGTTTTTTATCCCTTGCGTCGAAAAATAATTGACAAGCATTTATTGGAGGAGAAGAATATGGAACATATATTGCGCCCAATTTACCAAGAGAGAGCAAGTAACTCTAATACACTTGGCATCATACTTTTAGAAAAGAACAAGCCTGACAGTCCAGTGACGGATAATTTTGACGCTATTTTATTTGTTGTGGTTAAGGAGCTTGAATCCTCACATAGTATAAAGCACTATCAATTACATTCGGGAAAAATAGCTGCTTTAAAAACAGTTGATATGAAGCAATTGAATGGTTGGTTAGAAATTGGGAGTAATAGAAGAGTGTTTGAGTGGATTCTTAACGGGAAAATTCTGTTTGAGCGGAATGAATACTTAACAGACTTAAAGCAAACTTTAACTGATTTTCCTTTAAACCAGAGAAAGAAGAAGATGGGCTTAGAGTATGCGAAACTTATTAGAAGATATGTAGATGGGAAAGAGTTATTTGAACTGGGTAATTTATTAGATGCATATAACCATATTGTTCATGCTCTTCATCACCTTGCTAGACTTTCCATTATCGATAATGGACTTCATCCTGAGGTAACGGTATGGAATCAAGTACGTAGAATTGAACCTGAAGTTTACACTTTATATCATGAATTAGTTGAGAGTGAAGAGCCGTTAAAAAAGAAGCTTGAATTATTATTCTTGGCAAGTGAGTTCTTAGTGAATAAGAATAGTAAAATAGGTTCAATGCATTTAAATGAAATCATGGACAAAAAAGATGCTTGGTCAATTCAGGAATTAACGACACATCCGGAACTTGAGGATTATGGAGTTGATTTGGAAACTTTTCTAGAATATCTAATAGATAAGAAGTTAATTCAAACTTCACTTGAAGAAACAAAAGGTCAGGGAGTCTATCATAGAAAATATACGTTTCACTGTTGATTGAACTTTTTTAAAAAATTGGGTTGACGCAATAATGCATTACATGATATATTATTCTTCGTCGCTGCTGAGAGCATCTCATGCAAAACTGATAACTGATAAAAAAAGTTTTGAAAAAAGATGTTGACTTGGATAGCTTCAGATGTTATATTAATAAAGTCGCTTCTGAGCGATGAAGAGTTCTTTGAAAACTAAACAAAACGTCAAGCGTGTTGGTTTTATACCAACGCAAAATATTTAAAACTATCTATTATATATAGATAGCCAGCAAGAAATGAGCAATCAAACACTTTATTGGAGAGTTTGATCCTGGCTCAGGACGAACGCTGGCGGCGTGCCTAATA
>VTTJ01000013.1 GCA_008364785.1 Bacillus sp. BGMRC 2118
TGGCTCCACCAGTAGGATTCGAACCTACGACCCTTCGGTTAACAGCCGAATGCTCTACCGCTGAGCTATGGTGGAACGATAACTTTTTTCAAAGTAACGACTTACATATAATATAACAGAATATTGCGAAAGTCAACTTGTTATATTAAGGTGAATATATTTTTCTGCCGTCCTCTCAAGCGACGGTTTCTATAATTTATCATATCTAGTTTTCTCAGTCAAGCCATTTTTCAATCTATTTTTTTAAGCTTTCCTTTGCATTTACCACAAACATATTTCATGATATTAACCCTTTTCTTTCTTCGATACACAAGTCCACATACAGTGCATTGATAAGAATAAGTGAGCGTACTTCTTTTATTTTGAACTGAAGGTAAGGTTGAACAAAATCTTGGTGCTCCCACCTTCATTAATAGCTCTTTAAAATCTTGATCACGGTGTTTATATCCTTTTCCTTGTAAATGTAAATGGTAATGACAAAGCTCATGCTTGATTATGCCTTCTAATTCATCTACTCCAAACTCTTCATAGTATTTAGGGTTGATTTCAATATTATGAGTATGAAGCAAGTATCTTCCACCTGTAGTTCTTAGTTTGTTATTATAAGTTGCTTTATGAATAAATGGTCGTTTAAATAGGCTAGTTGAGATTGACTCAACTAGCAGCTGTAATTGATCATTGGTCATGCTATTCACTCCGTATTACACATAGTCGATGCACACATTATATGAATTTTTCATAAATATGTATCATCCTTATTATAACGATTAAGGAGGTATGAACAATGCCAGTTTGGTTAAAAAATCAAATGACACGTGCTTTTTATGAAAAGAATCGTTATCAAATTAAATTACTGAATCAATGTTGGTTTTTTTATAGAAAAAAGCACACCCCCTGAGAGGATGTGCTTTTAATTACTACTATTGTGTCTGCAATTCTGGCGTAAGCATTGTCAATGCCACTCTACCCTTTTTCATATCAATATCATCTACCCATACTGTTACAACATCTCCGACCGAAACAATGTCGAGTGGATGTTTTACAAAAGTTTTACTTAATTTTGAAATATGAACTAAACCGTCTTGTTTAACTCCAATATCTACAAATGCACCGAAATCAACAACATTGCGCACTGTTCCTTGTAGTTCCATACCTTTAGCTAAGTCTTCTAATTTAAGAACATCTTTCTTTAGAATTGGTTGAGGTAGGTCATCACGCGGATCCCTCTCAGGTCTTGCTAATGATTCTAAAATATCCTTAAGTGTTAAGACTCCGACATCTAGTTGCTCAGACATTTCCTCAATATTTAGCTTCTCTAATTTCTCTTTTAATTCCAAGCTTCCAATATTGGCTGTAGTTGAATTTATCTTCTTTAAAAGTAATTCTACAACTTTATAATTTTCAGGATGAATAGATGTGCGGTCTAAAGAGTTATGACCATCAGGTATACGAAGAAAACCTATACATTGTTCATACGTCTTTGCACCAAGTCTCGGAATCTTCTTTAACTCCTTACGATCTGAGAACTTTCCTTCTTCTTCTCGTTTTTTCACTATATTATTGGCAACAGTTTTACTTAAACCCGATACATATTGTAATAATGATGATGAAGCCGTATTGACGTTAACACCTACTTGGTTTACTGCTGTTTCTACAACAAATGTTAGAGATTCATTTAACTTCTTTTGTGTTACATCATGTTGGTATTGTCCAACCCCTACAGACTTAGGGTCAATTTTTACAAGCTCCGCAAGTGGGTCTTGTAACCTCCTCGCAATTGAAACAGCACTTCTTTCTTCAACTTGAAAATTCGGGAATTCTTCTCTTGCTATGTCCGAAGCTGAATATACGCTGGCTCCTGCTTCATTCACAATTAAATAATAGATGTCTTTATGACGCTCTTTTATTAACCCAGACACAAACTGCTCCGTCTCACGAGAAGCTGTTCCATTGCCTATTGCAATCATTTCAATTTTGTATTGATCTAGTATTTTTAAAAACTTCTCCTTGGCATCGTTTACTTTCGCAACCGGTGGATGAGGGTATATTACATCAATATGCAACACTTTCCCTGTTTCATCAACCACAGCGAGCTTACAGCCTGTCCGGTATGCAGGGTCCACACCTAACACTGTTTTCCCTTTTAATGGAGGTTGCAGCAATAAATTACGTAAATTCTCAGAGAATATATGAATGGCTCGGTCTTCTGCCTTTTCCGTTAATTCATTTCTTAGTTCTCGTTCAATAGACGGCTGAATGAGTCTTTTATATCCGTCTTCAATGGCTACTATTACATATTCATTCGACGGTGAATGTTTTTTACCAATCACTTTATCGATAATGTGTCTCGTGAATATTTCACTTGGTGCTTCTATAGTTACTTTTAATATCTCTTCTTTCTCTCCGCGGTTCATCGCTAATACACGGTGTGGTGCAGCCTTTTGTAATGGCTCCTCATATGTATAATACATTTCGTATATATGCTTTTCGTCTTTTTCTTCATCTCTAACTTTTGTAACAACTTTTCCCTTTTGAAATGTTTGCTGCCTAATCCATTGACGGTAGCTAGGCTCGTCCGAAATCATCTCAGCAATTATGTCCTGAGCACCTTGCAAAGCCTCTTCAGGACTTGCCACGTCTTCTGTTAAGTATTTATTCGCTTCTTCAATTACATTTCCATTCGTAAGTTCTAGTAACCAAAGCGCTAACGGCTCTAACCCTTTTTCCTTTGCAACTGTAGCTTTCGTACGTCGTTTTTGTTTGTATGGTCTATATAAATCTTCAATCGTCTGTAATTTCTCAGCTTTTTCGATTGAAGATTTCAGTTCATCTGTTAATTTACCTTGCTCCTCAATTAAACGAATGACTTCTTCCTTGCGCTTTTCAAGGTTTTGTAAGTAGTGCCAACCATCCATAATGTTTCGGATTTCAACCTCATCAAGAGCACCCGTCATTTCTTTACGGTATCGCGCAATAAATGGAACCGTGTTATCTTGCTCTAAGAGTTCTATAACATTTTGAACTTGTTTCTGCTTAATGTTCAGTTGAGCTGATATTGTTTTAATTATAGCTGTTTGCTTATCTGCTGTAGCTTCCACTAGATTCACTCCTAAATGCAATTTTTAAAGAGATGAACCTATTTTATCACAAACTTTTACATAAACTCACTCATTTACTGTTTAATTTTACCAACAAGTAAGGTTGCATCGTCTCTTTCCGTGATATTACGTTCTAAGAAGGTAAGCATGTCTTGAAGAGAGTGTTGTAGGATCGTCAGTTCTCGAGTGGATGTGGTTTTTACCCCATCACTATTCATCACAAAGACTGAATAAGGGTCATAAGGAATACGGTGTATAGTCGGTGATACCGGTCTCCCAGATAAATAACCGTATTTAGGAAGAGGAAATGTAGACTTTCCAGATGGAGAAATAATAGTAAAGCGTATATTACCAATACAAGAATATACAATTTCATTGCTTGTGAAATATACCTTTGCGATTGCAAGGGCTACGCCTCTTTTGGTTCTTAATGATTGATTGCAACGGTTAAATAGGGAGTGCACATCTTCACCATGATATTGTTTTATCGTATTCACAACTTCAATTGATGATTCTTTTGCTAACTCCCCACTCCCTAATCCGTCTGCTAACGCGATAATTGCATAATCCTTATCCGACATTGTTATATAACTATCCCCACACGAAGACTGGCCCTCTTTAGACCTTTGCGTTATATATATTTCGAGGTTCTCTGTTACGACTTCTTCATTCATGACATACACTCCGACTCTTTTGAATCTGTATCAGTAGCATTCCTTAGTTTTTGGATAGCCTTTCGTTGTAGCCTTGAAACATGCATTTGAGAAATCCCCAGCTTCTCACCTGCCTCTTTTTGGCTTAAGTTTTCTAGAAATGTATACTGGATTACTAATTTTTCCCGCTCATTTAATACTCTTAACGATTTCTCGAAGTCAATTTTCCGGTCAACCTGCTCATATCCAGATTCTTGACTACCAACTAAATCTAGAATCGTAACAGTTCCTCCATCGCTATCTGCTTCTAATGGATGATCAACAGACAAGGATTGATAGTTCTTTCCTATTTCCATCGTTTCAAGAACTTCTTCTTCTGTAACATCTAAGTGTTTGGCTATTTCTTCGACCTTGGGTGAGCGTTGAAGATCAGTGGTGAGTGTTTCTACCGCCTTCTTTATTTTAGGTCCTAGTTCTTTAATTCTTCTTGGAACATGAACACTCCATGTTTTATCACGTAAAAACCTCTTAATTTCCCCTATAATTGTCGGGATGGCAAATGCCTCAAATCCCTTTCCAAAGCTGGGATCAAATCGTTTAATTGCACCCAATAATCCAATCATACCTACTTGCACAAGATCTTCATGCATATTACGACCTTTTGAATATTTGCGAGCCATTGATTCAACTAGGGGTTTATACCTTTGAACCAACTGCAGTTGGATATATTCATCATTCGTTTGTTGAAATTGTGAAATTAACTCATTTACATCATTACTCAAGTTGGTTGGTTGCGATTGTTCCTTCATCGCTCCCCACCCTCTCTCTATGAAGCTGCTTAGTCATTAACACACTAATTCCATTATCACTTTTAATTTTTACATCATCCATTAATGTTTCAATGAGATACAGACCCAGGCCACCTTCTGTTAAATCTTCAACAGACGTCATTTGATCATATGGTCCCATCTCTTCCTTCATTTGATGAACATCAAAGCTCTTTCCTTTATCAGAAACAATGATTTCAAGCTTTGTATCGTAAATACCAAAACCAACAATTATATTTCCCGCTTCATCCACCTCTTAGGCATGATGAACGGCATTTGTACAGGCTTCGGACGTTGCAATCTTCAAATCTTCTATCTCTTCATAGGAATATCCCATTCTATTTGCTATTCCGGAAAGTGTTAATCTAACAACACCTACAAACTCCGGTTTTGCAGGGATCTTCAACTCGATGTATTCGTAGTGCTGATTCATTTTCATTCTCACCCCCGGATATCCATAATTTCGTTTAAACCTGTAATTTTAAACAATCTCGTGACTCTCTCGTTCAAGCCTATTAGACACATGCTGCCATCATTTTTCCTTGTAAGTTTCAACGTCCCCACCAGAACACCTAATCCTGTACTATCTATATAAGAAACATTTGATAAGTCCAAAGTAAGTTGAATTCCTTTTTCCTCTGCTATAGGAACAAGCTCACTTTTAAGCCCGGGAGCTGTATATGCATCAATTTCCCCTTTTATTTGTACAAAGCATTCTTGATTTTCACGTTTTACTTCAACATCTAGGTTCATAATCTCCACTCCTTTTCTTTGGCGGCTACGTTAGAAAGTTTGTTTCTATACCAAATTTTTCACTCGAATAATGTTGAATTACCCTCACTTTATAACTTATAAACCTTTTCTCTTTAAAATAATTAAAGTGAAGTCATCTCGAAGCTCGAAATTCTGCAGCTGCTCTAATTCTTTGTACACAAAATCCACTAAATCTTGGGCAGATAAATGCATATTCTCTCGAATAAGTTGGGTAATTTCTACGCGTTCAATAAAGCGTCCCTCTGTTTTCGTTTCTGTCACACCATCAGATAACAATATGATCATGTCTCCTAGGTCAATTTGTTGCTTATATTCTCTATACTTAATCAACTTATCAATCCCAAGCACTAGTCCAGTTGGATTAATATCATAGAAAGCATCTTCCTTGGCGGAATAATAAAAGCCTGGTTCATGACCAGCCGAAGAATATGTAAATTCATGTACATTCGTATCATAAATGCCATAGAACATCGTAATAAACATAGTAATGTCGACGTTTTGTTCAACAACACGGTTTAAGTTTTCAAGTACAAAACTGGGATGATTACGTGACTCAGGTAAACTGTCCATCGCATACTTAATCATTGACATACACAATGCAGCTGGAATCCCTTTTCCGATCACATCCGCAACCGCCACGCTAATACTTCCTGTCTCATCTTCAACAAAATGATAATAATCACCATTCATCTTTTTGGCTGGTACGCTTACCGCTCCAATATCAAGACTAGAAAATTGCGGGATTTGTGTACCGAGTAATGTCCTTTGTACATTGGCAGCTATTTCAATTTCACTAATAATCTCCTGCTGTTGATTTTTCAACGCTACATGTTCTTGATAGACAAGACCATATCCAATCATTACTTCAAGTAATAAATCAAAAGAATCCAAGACCTTTTTTGGAATATCCGGATATGATTCTTGGATGACTGACTTATGAATGGAGATAATTTCTTCTGGTGTTACTTCATTTTCAATTGATTGACGACTCAGCTTTTGACCACTATATAGAAGTTGCTCATTGGAATCTCTAAGATATTTTGAAAGTAAATTCTCATACATATCTAGCATCTTTTGTTGTTTATACAAATCCCTCATCCTCCTTTCGGTCGTTAGATAAGCACATGCTCTGTCAATTAAATTTTAAAATTTCCCTTCACTACTATATTCAAGTAGCAACTAGATTATATAACTTTTCTTTCATTCTCTTTTATCCTTTATCGAAGCCATTTTACTGCAATAATTTCCGTTCCTTTTCCAACTTCGGAATCAATAGAAAAATCATCCATTAACCGTTTAACTCCAGGTAAACCAGCTCCAAGCCCTCCTGATGAGGAGTACCCATCCTCCATTACCTTCCGAATATCCGTGATTCCGGGACCTTCATCAACTGCTTTAACAACTAAACCTTTTAATTCGCCTGACTGAACAACTTCTATATGAATACTTCCTCTTACAGCATATAAATATATATTTCGTGCTAATTCAGATATTGCTGTCGCAATTCTTGCTTGATCCACATTTCCGAAACCAATTTCTTTCGCTATTTCTCTGCCCTTTTGGCGTGCTGCAACAATGTCCCACTCTGTTATGATTTTAACACTGGATTGGACTTCCATCCTCATTCCCCCAATTCTTGCTGAAGCTTCTCAAGTCCTTTTTCTAAATCCAGAGCAGTTGCGACATCATCTAGATGAATTCCTAAATCAACAAGGGTGATTGCTACGGCAGGCTGTATACCTGTTAATACAACCTTTGCCCCCATTAGGTTAGACATACTCACAACATCGCCAATAACTTTTGCAATATATGAATCAATGATTTCAACTGAAGTTAAATCAATGACAATCCCTTTTGCTTCTGTCTCATGTATTTTATTTAGAATGTCCTCTTGGAATTGCATGGCCGTTTGATCGTCCAGCTCCCATTGAATGGTTACAAGCAAATATTGCTTTAACTTGAGTATCGGTATTCTCATAATTGTATGCCCTCTTCCACCGTTTCAATTAGCTTGCGATTTGTCATAGATAATGCTGCCTCAATCCCGTTCCGAAGTGAGTTCTTTGTAATAATATGACTTAAATCAATTCCAAGGTTGACAATTGTCTGGGCAATTTCTGGACGAATTCCAACAAGAAGGCATTTCGTGCCCACCAATCTTACCGCTTCTGCTGCTTGAATAATGTGATGCGCAACCATCGTATCCACCACTGGTACTCCAGTAATATCAATCAACACTACCTCAGATCGGTGTTTCACCACACCTTGAAGCAAGTTTTCCATGATTCGTTTTGCTCGGTCTGTATCAATGGTCCCGATTAACGGCATGATGGTAATGTTATCGAAAATTGGTATGAGTGGTGCAGATAATTCTTGTAAGGCGATTTTTTGCATAGATACAGTATATTCCCATGAGCCTGCGTAATCATTAACCATTTGGTTGACGATAGGATCAATCCAGGCATTAACTTCAAGCATAATGTCCAACTGCTCTTTTGGATCCATCCCTCTATCAATCATCCAATTATGTATAACAGCGCGAAATTTTTGTAACCCTTCCGTTATGTAACTTAGCTGCCACCCAAGTTTAATAATTCTTTCTGAGAAATCATTTAAGTTTTTGGAACGAACCTCATTCTTTTGGTCAATATTTATAATTATAAGGTCAATAAACTCCCTACTCGTATTAATAAATAATTGGTCAGAAACAATTCTCAAACCTTTTTCTTGGCCGATTGTTTTTATTTCCTCTAGCCATCTTCCCACAATCTCCTCTTGGTTTTCTCGTATGAGTGTAATCAATACGTTATTCATACTCTACTCCCCCTTGAATCAATTTGGTCCTAACTCTCCCTTTGTTAGGTGTCCTTTGTTTATTTATACATGGATATTGAAAGGTATCTCTATAATCTATTATTTCATTGAGGAAACATTCTTTCAATTAATTTACTTCTTCCTGTAAACGCGCTACTTTTAGAAAATTCGCATTGTACTTAGGTTTTCCGGCTCACCTTTTGTGAAAAATAGACCAAAAGTAATAGAGTTTTCAGGAGAATGACTGGCACACAACTGTAATAAAAAGAGGTTGTTTTCGTATAGTTACTTTCTCGTAAAAATCTCAGGAAACCGGAATTTCACCTTAGTATTTAGTTGCTTCTATACATGAAGAGAGTTTCTTACTCTAATCCAACATCAATTTGCTTCTAAAACTGGTTGTACACACAGAATAATTGTACGAAAAGCAAAAAGTTTTAGAAAAGAGCCTAAAAAAAAAAAAAAAAAAAACTGCTCTAGAAAAAATTCTAGAGCAGTTTTAAATAAATATTAAAAATCGATGAGTCCGAGACTAATCTGTAATGCTTCGTCTACTTTATCCATCATTTCGTCATCTAAATGCGTAATTTTGTCTGTCAATCGTTGCTTATCAATTGTTCTGATTTGTTCTAGTAAAATGACAGAGTCACGCTCAAATCCATAGCGCTTAGCATCAATTTCTACATGAGTAGGGAGCTTTGCTTTTTGGATTTGGGCAGTTATTGCAGCAACAATAACTGTGGGACTAAACCGATTCCCAATATCGTTTTGTAAGACAAGGACAGGACGTACGCCTCCTTGTTCCGATCCAACAACTGGGGAAAGGTCAGCAAAATACACGTCACCACGTTTAACAATCAAAGGATTACCCCCCGCTAACTAGTCGTTCAACGGTGTGATCTGCTTCTTCTTCAGCAAGAAATGCTTCAGATGCGATATTCAGGTTGATCTTTGCCATTTCCATGTAGCCACGTCTCATGGATTCACGAATATGACGTTTCTTTCTTTCTCTCAAGTACATTTTCGTTGCTTGATAAATGATGTCACTATGACTGCCATTTTCTTGTTTGATAATACCGTCTAATTCTACTATTAATTGTTGTGGTAAACGCACAATAATTTCAGTAGTTGTTGCGCTAGAATCGGACACAAACATACACCTCCACCATCAACTACACACACATAATTGAATCCAATCTTAATAATATCACCAATAGCTTGATTTTGCAAAGCAGTAATGCAAATCCTAACATATTATCTACTTGAACTAGTAGTAATTATTCATCATTCCGTAAGAATTATTAATTTTTACATATTGTATAATCACTCGAAATGATGCAATAGTGGATTCATAACTTCAATCATATGATCTCCATCCATAAATATACGCGGAACACGATAGCTGATCATACAAGTTATTTCATAGTTGATTGTCCCAAGTGAACGTGCAACTTCATCCACTGATATATATTCAGCTTCTTGCTTTCCGATTAATGTAATTTTTGTTCCAACTTCAACTTTCTCTGGAAGGCGTATCATAAGTTGATCCATACATATCCGACCGATAATAGGTGTTCGACAGCCATTTACGAGCACTTCTCTCATGTTTAAGCTCCTTGACCATCCATCTGCATAACCTATAGGTACTGTACCTATCCATTCCTCTTCTGTTGCGGTATACGTTCCTCCATAACTAACTTTTTCACCTGGATGAACTTTTTTTACGTGACTTAAACGGCTATGAAGAGAGAATGCACCTTTCAACGGGAATGGTAAAATATCTTTCATCTCTTCAGACGGAGACAATCCATACATTGCAATGCCTAATCGAACAGCATTAAATAGTCGGGTTGGAAACCGCAAGCCTGTTGCACTATTTCCACAATGGACAATTGGGATCGTAGTGGATTGTTTACAGTACTCGACCGCTTCGATAAATTTCTCATATTGAAACTCTGTATATACTGTATCCACTTCATCTGCACTTGAGAAATGGGTGTACAACCCCTCCACCTTAATGGCCTGTGAATTCTGTAGAAAATCTAACACATCTTGTAATTCTTCAAGCGTTTTTAAACCCAGTCGATTCATCCCTGTGTCATACTTAATATGAATGGAGAGCGGAGAAGTAATATTTTCCACAGCGTCTTCCAGCCACTTTTTATCATATACAGTGACAGAAATGTTATAGTGAATTGCAACATTTGCATCCTCAGGGCGTGTTGCTCCTAATACTAATATCGGGGCTTCAATTCCAGCTTTTCTCAGAGATATTGCCTCATCTAAAAAAGCAACTGCGAGGATTGTTGCTCCGGCTTTTAGAGCTGTTTTTGCTACCTGCACATCTCCATGACCATATGCATTTGCCTTAACTACACCAATAATTTTCACGGAAGGATCAAGGTATTGTCGCATTGATTGTACATTATCGTAAATATCCTGCAATTGAACCTCTACCCATGTATCTCGGTAGAACTGAGGCTTCGTCAACGTGAACACTTCCTTTTATTTATAGGCTGTTTTCGTATAGTTGTTGCTTTATCGTAAAAATCCCAAGAGCCAGATTTTCACCTTAGTATTTAGATATTGCTATACATTAAGAGAGTTGCTCTTTTCTAATTCATACTCATCTACTTCTATAACTTGTTGTACAAACAGAATAATTGTACCAAAAGCAACAAAGTTTTAGAAAAAAGCCTATTTATATAAACTACATATTCTATTGATGATTATTTAACACACACTTTAATATGTCAATGAACATCTATCATTTTCACGTAAAATAAAGCCCAACAAATCAATGTTGGGCCACGAGTTCTGTCACTTTATTATTTAATTGATTGTCCCTGAACAGATCTTGCTACTTCTAGTAATTCATCTTGACTTAAATCATTTGAAGCTACCATATATTCTACTCCATTAAATGACCAAGATAATGAGTTTTCTGCTAACGCACCTACTGTGAAACCAAGGTCTACCGGCTCACCACTAACCATTGAAGTTGTCGCTACATCCGCAACACGAGCACGTTCTTGGATGAGTGTAAACGATTTCTCTTCTCCACCATACGTTAGAACAATACGCTTACCATTCTCAGTTGTTAGTTCTTTTTCACCGATTTTCTTTGTTCCTACAGTTTCAAATGGATATAATACTTCAAATGGTTGATCTTGACCAGCCATTGTTGGAACTTCACCCATTTGTGCTCCTGTCATGTTCTTTTCCATATCAAATGCATTGTCATCAAACTTTGCATTCATTTCTACTTTCGTAAAGTCAACTTGTAGTAATGCATTGCGATCTGGATCCATCACTTTCACCATAACTGGTGTTAAGTCATCTTTATTAAATGTAATCTCTTGTACAGGAATAGACTTACTGTTTTTGTAATTTGTTTTTGTTTCAAATACATAATACTTCTCTGTTGCTTTGAATTTTGCATCCTTATCCGTTAAAACATCCTTTACAAGAGACTCATAAAGATAAGCTTGGCTAGAATTTTGCGGCCAATCACTTTGGAAACGGAAGCTCTTGTTCAGAGCAGGTGTTAAAACAAATACACCCTCATCATTACGTAAAATCATTTGGCTTTGCTCTTTTTGCGTATTTTTTAAGTCTACACGGTAATAATGTGGCTGCTTATACCAAATTCCTACTTCATACACTTGCTCTTCACTACCTGTTTGAAGCGTCATTTTTGCTTCTGCTTTATAGCCTTGCATTTCTTTCATTTTTGTATCAAGAGCTCTTACTACATCTTCTTGACTCTTTTCCCCACAAGCTGCTAATGCAAATAGCGCTAGCATTGCTACAATCAATAAACCTAATTTCTTCCTCATGTTTACAACCCCTTTGTCTCTGATTCTAAAAAATTTATACGCATTAGAATATATGAGACAAAGTATCACAATATGCAGACTAGCTTGACGAGCTTTCAATAATTACTTGAGAAACTGCATATTCCTTACTATGAGAAATGGATAAATGCACGCCAGACTTGATCGGACGGGATATGTACGGTTTACCATTTTCATCTTGAGAAATTTCAATATCTAAAAAACTCATTTCTTTTCCAATACCTGTCCCCATTGCTTTAGAGAAAGCTTCTTTTGCAGAGAATCTTCCTGCCAGAAATTCAATTCTTCTCTTACCTGAAAGGGATTCATATTTTACTTTTTCCTGATAAGTTAGAATTCGGTCAACAAATTTATCTGTTCGATCAGCGAGTTGTTGAATTCGAGACAATTCTATAATATCGATACCAATACCTTGAATCACACAATCACTTCCTTCGTATTATGACTACGCTATTTAACAATAGGCTCTGTTAAACCTTATTGTTGATTTTCATTCCAAGACACTCGCCGGATACCGCGAAAGTCTCACGTCCTTTCACTTCAATTAACCTGCTAAATATCAACACTGTTCTTTAACACAGCCTAACAATAAGAAAACTATTTCCTCCGAGCTACTACGGCAAAAGGTTATTTAACAACCTTACCGCCAATTTTGTAAATCAATCATTTAGTTGTAAGTTGTACACATATGATATGATGTAAGCAAGTTTATTAGAGCAGAAAGGGAGTCGTTATTTATGTTTCTACGTACTGAAAGCTTCCAGCAATTTATACGGTATTACCCTATTGTAACATTATTAGTTGCTATTCATTTTCTTCTATGGCTTTGGATTAACCTCTCCTTGCCAGGAGGATATGATTTATTTGAGTATATGGTCGGCTATAACATGTTCGTCGAATATGGAGAATGGTGGAGATTATTTACACCCATATTCCTTCATGTAAGCTTTGGCCATGCGCTGTTCAATTCGTTTTCATTAGTCTTATTTGGCCCAGCACTTGAAAAGTTACTAGGAAAAGTAAAGTTTATCATTGCCTATATCGGAGCCGGTTTTATTGCAAATGTCGCCACCTATTATTTAGAACCAGTTGACTTTCAACACCTTGGTGCTTCTGGTGCTATTTATGGTCTGTTTGGTATTTATCTATACATGGTTGTATTCCGAAAAGAACTGATTGATGCAGCGAATTCTCAGCTTATTGTTACAATTTTAGTAATTGGAATCGTCATGACATTTATAGGCGGAAATATAAATATCGTAGGTCACATATTCGGCTTTATCGGTGGTGTCATTCTTGCTCCACTTGTTCTTCCTAAACGAAGAGGAAACTACACCTATTCACACAGTATAAACCGGCCAACATTTAATTTCCGAACTATACTGCCACGTCGATTAGACCGAAACTCCATTTTTTGGATTATTCTAATCATATTAGTTATCATTGGTATCTTCACAAGATAAAAGCAACCCTAAGTTAGGGTTGCTTTTTTGATGGTGTATAATTACTGTCACTTTCCGAACTGGAATACAATTTTTCACCATGATATGAATACCACTTATACAGTTCGACCGCTTTACTTTCCTCTACATCCACTACACTAAAATGTTTTCCCATCAGCTTGGATTGAGTCCAGATAATAATGGATGCTAAGTTTTCTGCCTTTTGCAGATAAGACTGACTATAGCGATAGGACTGCACTCGATTTCGTTTGGCAAAGACAGTTTGACGATTTATAAACCTGTATCTAAGCTTAATCTGCATTTCTTTTACTCTGAAACCTGCCTCAAGGTACATAGCATATCCAATAGTGCCTCCAAGTACGATTAGTACAATTCCAAGCAATCCCCATATTCCTATAAAATAAATAAGAATTAGCGTTATTAGTAATGCTGGTAAAACCGGTTTGAGTATGTATTTCTTTCTAGCTCTAGCTGGGACAGGAACTACTTCTTCTTCTACTACAAATTCAGGTGTGTATCGCTTCATAAATTCTGTCACTAAATTTGTTTTGATGATAGGAGCTAGTATAGTAGAATACTCTCCCTTTTCATCATTCCCTCCACCGGCTACTTCTACATATACGGTAGAATATCCTAACCACTGACGAATAATATTTTCCTGTATTCGAACAGCTTGTATTTTTTTCAACGGAATGGTAAGCTCACGCTTCTCCAATAACCCTCTTGAAAGAAATAAGTTATTTCCTCGCTGACGTAACGTAAAGTTTCCATATTTCAGTGCAGTACTAACAATGGAAATGATCCATGATACAACAACAATCAGTAATATATATAATGTGACAAGCGTAATGCTCGAAGAAATCAATTCCTCAGCGTATTGATACATTGCATCAAGTGGTAACAATTCATCAAACTGTGATATAAAGGCAAATATCCCTGCAAACACTACACCTACACCACCTGAAGTAGTGGCCATCACAATTAGTGCACGTTGATTTATTGTAAATACATTTGTTTGCTCTTCTACTTCTTCGACTAGTAATTGATTTTGTATGACAGCTTTTAGATTATTTGCTTCCTTCTTTGTTACAGCTGTAAGCACAACTTCCGCTTCTGCTTTGCCACCAGCTGTTTCAACCTGAACCTTAACAAGCCCGAACAGCCTTTGTATAACTCCAGATGTTACATCAATCGTTTGAATTTTTTCAAGAGGGATAAACCTTTTATTCCGAACAAACACACCTTGTTCAATTCTAAGTTCTCCTTCCTCCACGACATAGGTAAACCTTAGCCATGTAAGAATACCAAAAACCAACATCCCCACTACAAGAACAAGGGTCCCTGCTATAAATATGAGGTCAAATGCTTTTTCTTCTCCTCTACCACCAACAAAGAGAAATACAACAAGTGGTACTGCTAATTCCTTCAATGATTGCAGAAATCTTAATACGGCCGCAACAGGATGTAATCTTTTTGGGTTATTCATCTTCATCTACCCTAGCTAAGCTTGAAATCCGATCTCGCAACAAATCTGCTTCCGCTTCATCTAATGCCGGAATCTCATGCATGGTTGCTGCAGTTGAAATGGTTACAGATTTTAAACGAAACTTTCGAAGAAGAGGCCCCTGCTGTGTATCAACATGTTGAACTCTGACCATTGGGATTAATGTTCTCTTTACTAATAACACACCGTGTTGAATATCCACCTCTGCATCGTGCACCTCGTATTTCCACTTCTTCCATTGCAGCTTTGGGTAAATCAAAATAAAAAAGATGGATAATGCTAAGACAGCGAAGATCGATGTAACACCAATCCACCTAGGGAAATCAAATATGATGACCATACTGAATACACCAATAGCAATGATTAACAATATCCCCATCGAAATGCTCCATGATATTCTCCATGCAGTTAACGCCCGTTTATCTAATGAATTGGCTGGTTCCCTTCTCATATGAACTCTCCCTTATATGTTCCATTACTTCTACTATATCAAAGTTTTCATAGTCCGGGCACATTACCTTATTTCAAATGTAGAATCATTCACTTTTTCTATACCAGGTTCACTTGCAAGACCTTCCATGAGGCGAAAAAGAGCATCATCTTTTTTCTTCGCTTCTATCATGCAGTCAATTTGATCAACAGACCCTTTTACAGTATGAAGGAAATCAAGAAATTGTTGATGATCAATATAATCAGCATGAGCACGGAAATCTTTTTCATCTCTCGGTGAACTAATATGCATCTTTACTGGTAGCTTGGAGTGATGCCACGTGTCAATTACCCGATTCCATTCCGTTTCCCATCCTTCCCCTGAATTATGAGCAAGATGATGATGATAATCAAAAACTAAAGGAATCCCTAACTTTTCACATAAATAAAGGGTCTCATGCAAAGTAAAGGTGACATCATCGTTTTCAAGCATAATCATCTTTTGTATACTTTGCGGGATAAATGACCAGTTATGAATAAATTGCTCAAGAGCCTTTTCTTTGTCGTTATACCCTCCGCCAACGTGCAGGACACATCTGTGTTCACGGTCAATATTCATTCCTTTTAAAAGCGCTTCATGCATACTTAACGTTTTAATCGAGGCATTCAGCAAATCTACCTCAGGTGAATTTAAAATAACAAAGTGATCTGGATGAAAACCTACTCGCATCTTATGCTTATGTACCCATTCTCCGATTTCCGATAACTTCTCTTTTAACGGTCTCATATATTTCCAATCTGCTACTTCATCGTGATTAGCTAACGGAATCAATTTAGAGCTAAACCGAAAAAATGTTATATCATTGCCAATGTTGTGTTTGAGTAAACGCAAACAGTTGTCTAAATTAGATTTTGCAATTCTTTCTAATTTTCGAATTGCAGCTTCTCGGTCTGCTATCTTTTGAAACTGAGCATACGTCATCGTTTGAGAAGGAGAGCAGTTCTGCAGATGCACACTCATCGCAACATATCCAAGTCTAACGATTGTCACAGTCGCCACCTCACTTTTTTCTGTTAGTATGTCCGGTTTTGGCTGTGATTTTTAAAGTTGAAGGAATTACCTGTGATTCTGAAGGAATATTGGTGGTAGTTGTTAGAATTCTTCCGGTTGTGAAGTGAAAAGTTGTAAACCTGTAGGAATCCTACATATTCTGAAGGAATACAACCTCACCTGCAGGAACTAGAAGGATTTTTACTTGATGAAATCGAATCTATACACATCAAATTTTAAAAGGAGTTGATTGTTTGATTAGTAAACAAAGAGAAATACCTTTACGAATTAAAAAAAACGAAGCTTTGCTTCGAAGAATTTCACAAAATGACCCGAAACGACCACTTATTGAAGAAGACCTAGGAAGAAGAATTGCAGGGCACCGCGGTGAACTCTCGCTAGATTACCATGTATCTCTTCTTCCTAAGGACAATCTCTTCTCATTTTATAATCTCCGTCTCCCTCTTGATGAAGCATTCTTCCAAATTGATACTCTTCTCATTACCCCAAACTTCCTTTTCATTATTGAGGCGAAGAACTTTTCAGGTACTTTATTTTTTGATCGGAGCTTCAACCAACTGATACGTAAAAGTGCAGATAAGGAGGAAGGATTTTTAGATCCCATCACTCAAGTAAAACGGCAAAAACAGCAATTACTAACTTGGTTAAGAAATTTAAAGTACCCTACTATCCCAATTGAGTGTCTAGTAACCATCAGTAATCCATCAACGATCATAAAAGCAGATCCTGAATATCGGAAAGAAGTTAAGCAGATGGTCATTCATGTAGAAGAATTGAATGACCGATACACTTCATTTCAAAAAAGGCATACTACTCAAGTACTTGATCAAAAGAAGATTAAGAAACTAATTAATATGTTTCGTAAGCAACATACCTCCTCTGATCCCGACATTTTATCCTCCTACGCTATTCCTCAGGGTTCGGTCATAACGGGCGTGCAGTGTCCACAATGCTATCACATTCCAATGACAAGAGTATATGCCAAGTGGAGTTGTCCGAAATGCCGATGTACATCAAGAAATGCCCATGAGGAGGCCATACTCGATTACTTCCTTTTATTATCATCATGTATATCGAATAAAGAATGTAGGAGCTTCCTGCATCTCGATTCAGATATGACTGCATATCGCATGCTTTCTAAAATGAATTTATCTCATAATGGGAAAACAAATGGAAGAGTCTATTATAGTCCATTTATTTGAGTTGCGGATTTAATGGAGTTGTCGGATTTTTCGAGGAAGTGAAGTGATATTTCGAAAAGTTGTAGGAATTGCTGAAAATCTGAAGGAATAATTCAAAAAGTTGTAGGAATCCCCAAAATTCTGAAGGAATCTCCCCTTATGGCCACAAAGTATAGGGCATTACGCACAAAAAAACGCAGCCTAAGCTGCGTTTTTCAATTATTGTTGTTTTGTCCCTACACGGCGAGGGCGCTTATGGTTTGATGCTTGTGAAGATGAAGAAGATGATGATGATGATGATGAGCGGTTTCCTTTGTAACTGCTTCTACGATCACGATCTCTGTTTCCGCCATCTCTGTTACGTCCACCGTCTCTGCCTCGTTGGCCATCACGGTTTCCGTATCCACCTTTGCCTTTTGGCTTGCGGTCTCTTACGACTACTGGTGGCTCAGATGTAAGCTTAATTGGCGTCTCATCTGGCTCTTTTGTCATTAACTTAAGAGCAGCAGCAATAATTGCTACTGAATCATGAGATTCTAATAACTCTTCTGCTGTACGCTTATAGAACGAAAGGTTTGGAGCTTCAATTGCGCTCATTAACTTTTCAATCACCATTTTTTGTTGACCTTCAAGTGCCTCATCAAGTGTTGGTGGCTTCATCTTATCGATTTTACGTTTTGTTGTATTCTCGATGTTGCGTAGCTGACCCATTTCTCTTGAAGAGACAAATAGCATTGCAAGACCTGTCTTACCAGCACGCCCTGTACGACCGATACGGTGAACGTAGCTTTCTGGATCTTGAGGAATATCAAAGTTATAAACGTGAGTAACACCAGAAATATCAAGTCCACGTGCCGCAACGTCCGTTGCAACCAGAATATCAATACTTCCTTCTTTAAACTGACGTAATACACTCATACGCTTGGCTTGTGTCATATCACCATGAATACCTTCAGCTGCATAACCACGAGTGTTTAATGCTTCTGATAATTCATCTACTCTTCGCTTTGTACGACCAAAGATAATCGCAAGCTCCGGAGATTGAATATCCAGTAAACGTGTTAACACATCAAACTTTTGCTTTTCGTGTACTTCAATGAAGTATTGTTGAATGTTTGGAACTGTAACTTCCTTTGCCTTTACCTTCACAATTTGAGGATCCTGCATGAAGCGTTCCGCAATTTTCTGAATTGGTCCTGGCATTGTAGCAGAGAACAGTAATGTTTGATGATCTCCTGGAACTTCAGACAAGATGGATTCAATATCTTCAATGAATCCCATGTTTAACATTTCGTCTGCTTCATCTAATACAACTGTGTTGATACTAGAAAGCTTCATTGTCTTACGGTTGATATGGTCAATTAAACGACCAGGTGTACCCACAATAATGTGTGGAGTTTTGTTTTTAAGTGAGCGAATTTGACGTCCGATGTCTTGCCCACCATAGATAGGAAGTACACGCACACGCTTAGAAGAACCGATTTTATAAAGCTCTTCTGATACTTGAATTGCTAATTCTCTCGTTGGAGCAATGACAATTCCTTGAATTTTATCTTGGCGTACATCAATTTTTTGAATTAAAGGGATACCAAACGCAGCTGTTTTACCTGTACCTGTTTGTGCTTGACCAATTACATCATTTCCCTCTAAAGCAAGTGGAATTGTTTGTGCCTGAATAGGAGTTGCTTCTTCAAACCCCATTTTACTAATTGCGTTCATTAAATCTTCATTAATACCTAAATCTTGAAATTTACTCAAATAACATTTCTCCTTTACCATTCATTACGTGTTTTTTAATTTCAATAAATGGAAATAGACTCTTCACAAGTTCCGTTTATTATAAAGTGAAACTTCAATCATCGGGAGCGAATTCCCTATTGATTGTTAGTTGAACCAACCTAACATATGTCGTTTTCCCACCTAACACCTGTTAACAGTGGGCAAAAGCGCTAGCTAGACAGGATAAAATTCCATCTTAAAGTAATACTAATTCACATATATTTTTATCCTATATAAAGAAAAGCATTCCCTAACTCGGAATGCAGGAAGTTGTAAAAAGTGGCATTTTCCAAACACTAATCTTCATCATACCATTATAAATTGTATAACACAACCAAACTAACTATTTAACCTTCATCATTGTGTATGTTAGAATGTAAACCATATTGGTTAATAACTATTAGTGGGTGAGTGCATGGGTATTAAAATTATTACAGATAGCAGTTCAGATTTACCTAAAGACATTCAAGAAAAATATGGAATTGAAATTGTACCGCTAAATATACAGTTTGGAGATCAGCATTTTAAAGCAGGTGTCGATTTAGACAATGACACTTTTTATAGAATGATGAGAGAAACAGATGAATTACCAAAATCAGCCTGTCCTTCTCCTTATGATTTCTTTGAAAGATTTAAACATGTTCCAATAGAAGATGAAATCCTTGTTATCACTCTTTCAAAAGGATTAAGTGGTACTTATGAAAGTGCTTTATTAGGAGCAGATATGCTGTTAGAGGAACAACCGGATCGAAAAATTAAAGTGATCAACTCAAGTAATGGTTCTCCTGGATTACTCCTATTAGTGGTAGAAGCAGCAGAACTGATTCAAGCTGGAAAAAGCTTTGATGAAGTTGTGCTAATGACTGAAGAATCAGTTTCTAAGGTGAATACATTTATTTTATTAGATACTCTCGAAAATGTAATTAAAGGTGGTCGATTAGACCGTTTTAAAGGCGCTATTGCTAATGTCCTAAACATAAAAATTTCCTTACGTGTCGATGTAGAAGGGAAAATTGAGGTGTTTGAAAAGGTAAGAGGTGAGAAAAAAGCTCTTAATCGTTTTCTGGATTCGATTGGAGAATTTTCAAAGGACTTTGAAAATAAAATTGTTTCTCTTTCTCACAGTAATTGTGAAGAAAAGGGGAAAAAGGTACTTGCTGAAATTATGAGCAGATATCCATTTAAACAAGGTATTCTTACGGAAATGGGTCCTTTGATTGGTACATATGCCGGTGAAGGCGGATTGGTCGTTTCCTTTAAAGGAATAAGTCGTAACCAAAAAATATAAGCTCCTGTTTAACAGGAGCTTTTTTCTTTTATATTTAAAAATTGAGATACCTCTTTTTCAAGTTGGGTATAGTCCGGTCCGTGACAAACGTGATGGTGAGAAGATGCTAAGAATACCAGTCTTTTTTCTTCTGAGCCAATGTTCTCGAATAAGTAATGCGCACTTGTTACTGGAACGATTCCATCACATTCTCCCTGAACAATCAACGTTGGAATTGTAACAAGAGGTAATTGTGGCTTAATATATTTAACAAGCTTACGGAATTCCCTCGTTGCCGATAGTGGTGTGGCCACAATCTTACGGCGATATCGTTGGAATAAGATGTTGTCATGTATATGACCTCTCAGACCATCTTTTATTATGTCACGAATATCAAGTGCAAGCTGCTTGATGTTTATATATTGCGCAGCTGCACTTAGTAAGATCAGCTTATTAACCCGATATTTCGTCGCTAAATAAGATGCAAGTAAACCACCCATAGAAAATCCTATCACATATACTGTTTCACATTCTCTTGTTAATGTCTGGAGCGAATGCTCGACAAATGATATCCAGTCCGTGTAATTTACTTTCTCAAGTGTCTCCTCTTCACCGTGTCCTGGTAAAGTAGGTGACACAATGCGCCAATTTGTATTCTTTTTTAAATACTTTACAATCGGCTCTACTTCATATGGAGAACCTGTAAAACCATGAATACAAAGACAACCAATCACATTCATTCACCTTACCTTCAAAGGATTCATTATTCCCTTAAGCTTGTTACTACCTCTTCAAGCTCCATACCCCTTGATGCCTTCACTAAGACAACATCTTGATTCTGAATTTGTTCCGAAAGATGCGTAATTAAGTCTTCTTTATTTAAAAATGAATAGACATTATTCTCTGAAAAGTTTTGTTTAGCACCCTCTGCAATCCATTTACCTCGCTCACCAAATGTATATACAACATCTACTTTAGATGGGTCAATCACTGCCCCTGTTTCTTTATGAAATTGTTCTTCTAAATTTCCGAGTTCCAACATATCTCCAAGGACAAGAATTCTCCTATGATATCCTTCTATCTCTTGAATTAACTGGATAGCTGCTTTCATAGAAGTAGGACTTGCATTATATGCATCATTAATGATCGTTGATCCATTTTTTCCTGATATAATCTCTGATCTCATTTGTGTAATTTTAAGCTGAGATAACCCTTTTATTATGTCTTCCCATGACAAATTAAACCCTTGACCTACAGCTATCGCAGCTAATGCATTATATACATTATGTCGGCCAAGTACTGGGATAAACAGTTCCCTTGATCCTTTATTAGTCGTAAAAGATGTACCATGTTTCTCTTGTTTAACAAGTACTGGGTAGTACTCATTTGCTTCATCCTGACCGAATGGTACTAATTTCACATTGGAATAACGGCGAATTCGTTCTTGTAACAGCGGCTCATCTCCGAAATAGACTAATGTCCCATTATCCTTTAGACCTGCCGTAATCTCTAGCTTTGCTTCTGCAATTTCTTCGCGTGAACCTAGGTCCTGCAGATGTGCTTCACCGATATTTGTAATAATAGCAACATCTGGCTCCGCAAGGTTGGAGAGAAGTTCTATTTCCCCACGGCTGCTCATTCCCATCTCCAAAACGAGCACTTCCGTATTCTCCTCTGTTTGTAAAATGGTAAGTGGCAAACCAAGATGGTTGTTATAATTTCCTTCCGTCTTTTTAACAGAATAGACCGAAGATAACACCGCATACACCATATCTTTTGTTGATGTTTTTCCATTGCTTCCTGTCACACCTACAATTTTACAATTCATCTCATCTCGATATGATTTTGAGAGCTGTTGCAATGCTTCTAACGTATCATCAACAAATAGTAGTGGTACATCTTTTGGATAGTTTGGCTCACTTTTATTCCATAATGAGGCTACTGCGCCTTTTCCAATAGCATCCTCCACAAATTCATGACCATTAAAGCGTTCACCCTTTATCGGAATGAACAGCTTGCCTGTTAACTCATCACGAGAATTGATGGAAACACCATGAATCAAGAGAGAAGCATCTCCTCCTAATTCTGCATGCTGTATCATATTTTGAACCTGCTGTAACGTTCGTTTTATCATGTATGCCCACTCCTTCCTGTCATTCTTCCTTATAGGGATATTCTTGCATAAATTGTTGCTTATCGAATGATGAACAACGTAGTTTTAAGTTTTTAGCATATCTTTACAAAGGGGAATGAATATTCCACATGTATAAAGAGAGATGATTTCATTTATGAATAGCACCATTTTTTCAATTAGAGCTTCTTATTAGTCTAATGAAAGAAACACCATTTTTTCAAATGGTGTATGAATTCTTTAGAATGTATGTTTAATATGTTGCTTTTCCTCGTGTCTTTCAAGAGCTAGCTTAACTAGTCTTTCAATTAATTCCGGATAGGAGACACCTGTATGCTGCCACATTAACGGAAACATACTGAATGGTGTAAATCCTGGCATTGTGTTGACTTCATTAATTAAAAACTCGCCATCTTGTGTTAAGAAAAAGTCTGCTCTTACTAAGCCTGCACCATCAATTGCCTTAAATGATTGGATTGCGAGTGATTTAAGCTCTTCATATTGCTCCGCTGTAAGATCTGCAGGAATGATTAACTCTGTATCACCGTCTTCGTACTTCGCTTTATAATCATAGAAATCTTTCTTAGGAGCAATCTCCCCCGCTACGGAACATTCCGGCTCATCGTTACCGAGAATGCCAATTTCAATTTCTCTACCGATAATTCCTTCTTCCACAATTACTTTACGGTCAAATTGGAATGCTTCCTGGCAGGCTGCCTCTAATTCTTCTCGGTTTTTACATTTACTAATTCCAACACTTGATCCAAGGTTTGCTGGCTTGACAAAGCATGGATAACCTAGCTTCTCCTCAATCTCGTTAGACAGACTTTCTTGGTTCTTCTCCCACTCTCTACGAATAAACGAAACATATTTTGCTTGCTTTAATCCTGCTTGAGCAAACAGATTTTTCATGATTACCTTATCCATACCAGCAGCTGATGACAGAACTGTATTTCCGACATAAGGGATGTTCATCAGTTCTAATAGACCCTGAACTGTTCCATCTTCTCCATTCGGTCCGTGTAATAACGGGAAGATCACATCAATAGACCCCTCGTTTTGTGATGCTTCTGCAGGAAATAAATCTTGATTTAATGATACAGGAGAAATGACTTGTTGCTCCGTACTTAACTGGAGTGCCATTACGTCTGTAGCCGGCGCTTGAAGCTCAGTTCCTCGTACCCATTCACCCTTATCTGTAATGTAAATAGGATGTACTTCAAATTTTGTTAAATCTAGTGCTTTTGTTACAGCTAGTGCTGTTTGTAGTGATACTTTATGTTCAGCCGATTTCCCACCATAAAGAAGGCCTAATTTGATTTTCATGGTTGTTCCCCCTCGCTAAATAATGCGAAGTCCTATTTTCAACGAATTTGCATAGAACAGTCACATTCAATTACCATTAATTTACCCTAACATTATACATTAGTATCTTAATAATATATATGATTCTTACTGCTCGTTTCAATACTTCCCTGCTTTGTATGAACGAATTAATGGGACTAGTACTTCCTCTAAAGATCCAAAGGAAAAACCTTCTTGAACTGCCTTATCAGCCGAAAGTGACCAACTTCCCTTCATCGCATAAGCAGAAGCGGCACTAGGACTTAGATTTTCTGTTTCCACAACATAGGCAGATTTCCCAACCGTTGTTTCAATTTTATTCAACAATTCACCATGTGTGACAAATCCATCTAACGCAGCATTCCATATTCCCTCTTTTTGGTTTGTCCCAAGCCAATACAAAAATTCAGAAGCCTTTTCAGAAGAAATAAAGCCTAGTCCGTTATCTAGAGACGTAACCTCTATTTCTTTTCCTTCCTTTACCTTCTCAACAAGGTCTTTTAGACGATTAGTATAATCATCTGGACCAATTACTAAAGGAAAACGGACAATTGAGACTGGATAAGGTGCGTGTTCTAGCAAATAGGCTTCACATGCTCTTTTTGCCTCTTGATATCCCTCCATACCACTATACTGAGTACGGTTCTTTAATACATACGAAAACGTAGTAGGGTCAAAATTCTCTTCTGCTTGAGCATTTCCAAATTTATACACTGCCATTGTTGATGTGAAAACATAATGCATACAATTATCCCCAACCACATCCAGTACGTCTTTTACCTCGTTTGGTGAATAAGCTGTTTGGTCATAAATGATGTCCCACTTTTTGTTTTCTAAGCCTTTAACTACCGATTCTCGATCAGCACGATCTAATATAATCCGTTCTACTTGATTTCCAAAGGGATCAGTTGCGTTCCCCCTTGTTGCTACCGTAACCTCATAACCATTATTTAACAATAACTGTACAAGCCGCTTACCGAAAAACATTGTTCCTCCAAGTACTAAGACACGTGTCATTTTTTCTTTCCTCCTTCAATCTTCTTTGATAACTTCCTCTTAATCTCTTTGATTCCACTTATATATAAAGTGAGTTCTTCATTCGTAAATTCGCTAGAATTATATCGTGACTTGTAATATGTCGCTAAGACGTTTGCAGATATCGTATCTACTATTTCTAATCTTTTAAACCATTCCTCAGCAGTCTCTGCTGGTAATCGTCCATAGTCCCTTTTTTCTAAATAATTTTGTAGTTTGTGAAATTGCAGACGAACCTCATTTCGCCCTGATCGACTATAGAACGAAGTTATGTTTCTTAATGATTTAAAAAAGGAATAGTCTTGATGATCATCTTGACCGGAATCGATAGAGTGTTCGCTATCGTCAATGGAGCTTCCTACATTCTTACGTAAGAAATAGATGACAACTCCTACTACTATCAAAATACTGACAATTATAAGTGTAAGGAGCAGCCACTCATTCATACCCTCAGTATTCTTATTGATGTTCTTCATCGGTTCTTCTTGAAATTCTTGTAAACTTTTCTCGATCTCTTTGTAGCTGTCTTCTTTCGGTTTAATTAATGAAAAGAGCCACAACAGGGGATAACTTGCTAAATAAGCAACACCTTGCCCAAAAACCGGGAGAACTGCTTTTAGTAGTGACAAGCCACTATGATAAAGCACCAAAACTACACTCGTTACCGCAATCATATAAAGAGCCAGAATACGATATCCTCTTTTCATAAATACCCATGAATTGCCCTTCATCTGAATCATCACTGTAATCAGAACAAATAAGACAAGCAAAAGTAAAAACAAACCTGCAAACTGTAGTAGAAATTCCTTCTTAACCAATAAAATAGGAAAAGCTGATGCAAGAACAGCAACCAACCATAACCCTTGATTATCAATATATGGTTCACGCATGTGTACAACCATTCGCCAGAAGATAAAGACACCTACTATCATGAGTGCAACCAGGCTGTAGCCTATAAAATATAATAATAAGAATTGAAGGAAGGGAACCATTATATATAAAGCTGGTAAACTACCACATTTCAGTTGATACCATCTGACTAACACAAACGGGATGATATATATGGGTATAAGGGTTACAAGCGTGATGGAATCTGTCACTATCCGTGAAATAATATATAAGCTTACTAGTTCAAAGGTACATATCAGTGTAAAAAGCAATAAATCCTTTCCGTACTTTTTTAACATGTTTGAATGACCCCCTCATCCTCAGTAGAAGAGAGTTCATAAAATGGCAACATGTAATCATAGAGCTGAGGAATCGCCAAAAACACTTCATCCTTAGAAATACCACATAATATAACTGTGCTAGATTGTCGCAGCTTCATATCAATTCTTTTAATAAAACTACTTACGTTAACAGTAGCACTCATATGGTCTATCCTTGCTAAGAGTTCCAAGCCTTTTATGACATGATCTTTTCCAGAACCTTCTTTAAGATGAAGCAGCTGCAGATCATTTCTGGCCAGAATGTTTACGTAAACCTCAAATGTTGCCCCTTGTTTTTCAGCCATTTGAAATAGATACGCAAGATAGCTTAATCGCTCCTCGATGTCACGATCAACGGAAAGTTGTAGTCCGTTTTTACCTTGTTCAAGTATATTTAGGACAAATGTCCATTTCCGTTGTGTTGTTTTTTCAAGTACCTTCGTTTGCATCGTTCCCATTCTAGCCGATGCTTTCCAGTGTATTTGCTGAAATGAATCAGTCGGTGTATAGTCACGAACTCCTGAAATCATCAATGGATCTTGAAAGTACGAATAGGTAGAAGGTTTACTTCCTACTTCGTGTGAAAGTAGCTTTTCAATTCCATTTACAGTTTTAAGCTCTGGTAATACAAGAATTTCAGTTCGATAGAATGGACGATATCTAAAGCTTGAACTTCCTAGAAAAGTTGGATCAAATACTTGAATCTCAATTTCTCTTATTACTGCCCTGCCTCGTTTAACAGCTTGAAGCTCAAACTCGTATTCCTTTCTCCTTGAAGAAACATCATAAAAATAATCATTTGTTTCTCTTCTCTCAATAACCTGTTTAGCATTTCCTAGTTTAATAACATTGCTTGTCTGAAAGGTTAACTTTCCATAATAAATTGGGATTATGCTTTTTCCTTTTACATGAAAGGACAGTGAAGAACATTCACCGGGAAATAATCTGACAACTTTCTTTTTATTTCCTAATTCCATCACGAAATATTTGTGATACACATTTGATATAAGAAACAAGACGAGCAGACTTACTAACATAATCGATAATGGTACTGACAGCAAAAAGTAATTCCAAATTGTAAGAAAGACAACAAAGACGAGAATTAACTTACCTCGTTCATATGTAAATGATTCTTTTGCCCACGTTCTCACGAAGAAGCTCCTATTTCAACCGGTGCCTCTGTCGTTTGTAATATATCTGCCATTACTTCATGCTTTGTCATGCGTAAGCTTCCTTCTATATTTAACTGTAATCGATGACTCAATACGTACGGAGCTACTCGTTTAACATCATCCGGAGTGACAAATGAGCGATTTTCTAATAATGCTCTTGCCTGTACTGCTCGCATGAATGCTAATGTTCCGCGAGGACTTACACCCGCTTCAATATATTCATGTCCTCTTGTTCTATGAATAATAGTAAGAAGATATTTCTCCATATCCTCAGAAATATGTACCCCATCAACCTTCTCCTGAAGCTGAACAAATTCTTCTATAGACTGGAAATATGGAGTCACTTCCTTCAAGGGCTCATTTCCTCGATATATTCTCATAATCTGCAATTCTTCCTCAAAATTCGGGTACCCCATATGAATACTCATAAAGAAACGATCTAACTGTGCATCCGGTAATGGAAAAGTACCTTGAGACTCTAGTGGATTTTGAGTCGCAAGAACGAAAAATGGGGATGGTAGTGGTACAGTTTCATTCCCAATTGTTACCTGACGTTCTTCCATCACTTCAAGTAAGCTCGATTGTGTACGAGGTGTCGCACGGTTAATTTCATCTACTAATAGCACGTTTGTCATAACTGGACCGATCCGTACTTCAAATTGCTTTTCCTTTGGATTAAAAAATTCAACCCCTGTTACATCACTTGGCAGCACATCAGGTGTAAACTGCAGACGACGGAACTGACCTCCAAGCAATTTAGAAATCGTCTTTGCTAACACTGTCTTGCCTGTTCCCGGTACATCTTCTAGTAAAACATGTCCCCTGCAAAGCATTGAGATTAAAAACAGTTCTGTTACTTCTTCTTTTCCTATGATCACCTTGCTAACTGCGTTCGTGATATCTTGTCTAAGTGTCTGGATAGTCAAGTAAAATCCCCCGTTTTTTGAATTTTTATTATATTATACTACTAAGAAATAGAACACGAAACCCAAATGGTTTTTTCTACCAATATACGTGCTATTATATAGGTAACAAAACGTCTAAGGAGCTTGTATGAAACGTCTACCATTTTATAGCTATTGGTTTGCCAAAACTAGCATTTCATTATCTGATGTCATTTATATCATGGTTATTACTACCTATATCTACACTGAAACAAACTCAGCCTTACTCGCAGCTTTGTTTCCCTTATTTAAAGCCATTTCCAATCTATTAGCAGGGTTATCATCACCTTTTCTATATAATAGATTTAGTTTCACTAGTCTACTTGTAACATTGCAGGTGATAAAGGCAATCATTTTAACATGTTTATTTTTAGGGTTTATCTCCTTCACAACCCATATTCCTATACTGTTGATAATAATCTTACTAATTTCATTTATGGAGGGATGGGGAAATCCACTGTTAAACTCCATTACACCAAGAATTGTGCAGAAGGATTCCCTTATGAAAGCAAATAGTATCTTATCTATCTCTACTCAATCTGTTCAAATTGCCGGGTATAGCTTCACCGGGTTTATCGTGATTCATTGGGGATATCAACCAACACTACTCCTTAACATGCTGCTAATATGGCTAGCAGTGTTCAGCTTATTACCCGTAATCGGTGGAATTGAGAAAAAATATGAAGCAGTAGAGAAATCGAAGTGGGCTCTTATGAAACAAGGCTGGAGTCTTATTGGGACGAATAAAACCTTACGAATGGTTACGTTAATGGATGTCATTGAAGGAATGGCCGGTTCCATTTGGATTGGTGCGGTTACCTTAGTGTACGTCACTGAGGCACTGCACCAGGGTGAAGAATGGTGGGGATACATAAACGCAAGTTATTACATCGGATCCGTTATTGGTGGAATTCTTACAATATATTTATCCAAAGTAATTCAACAGAACTTAATTGTCAGCATGTCTGTAGGGTCATTATTATTTAGTATATTTACATTAACCTATGGATTAACAAGTATTCCTGCATTAGCTCTACTCTTATGTGTTGCAATGGGACCCGCTTATCAAATAAGAGATGTTGCCCAGCAAACTGCTTTTCAACTTAATATATCTGCAGAACATTTACCAAAGGTATATGCAGCACAGAGTATCATCCTATCTACAGTTACAGGACTATCTATCTTCTTAATGGGCTTTATCGCAGATTATGTTGGTGTAAGAGCCGTGTATATACTCGGTTCACTCCTTATCTTTACATCAGCTATACTATCCTTTTCGTTAGTTATAACCAGTAGGAAGAAAAAGCTATACACTCATGCTACATCAAAAAACTCGTCATCATGAGATGACGAGTTTTTAAACGTTACTTCACTTCAATAACAAAAGGATACGTATGCACCTTTTCATTAATTTGAAACTCTGCCCAAAGCTTATATATGCCTGGTTTATCAAAATTTGTAATAAACTTTGTTTCAACATCACTAGCTGGATGAACATGAATAAAGTTTTCTGCAGCTTCATCCAAAATGACGACATGTCCCATTGCTCCTAAGTAAGGTTGAAGAACAACCGAGTCATCAAATGAAAATGCTAATGTGATATCCTCCCCAACTGTAAACGAGTTAATATCCAGCTTTGTTTCAATACCGTTCACTGTTTTCTTGAAGTTTTGATCAGGTTTTAACGAACCATGACCATGAGCTGCTTCGGTTTTTCCGATCGTGAATCCAATTGGCTCAACATGATATGCTGCATTGGCAGGCTTTATATCAACAAAAGCTTTATAATTACCATCTTCTAGTGCCTTTTCCATTTCAAAACGTCCTTTACCCGTTTTGTCTGGATGTAAATGATAGTATTGATCCAGATGTTCATCCACTATAATTAGGTGAAGTAATTTCTCATGATTTACGTCTAAATCATCAAGTGGTTCACCTTGTTGATCTTTTAACTGAATGGCAATATTATTTTCCTCTGCCTTAAAGTCAATTTCTACTTCACTTTCTGTATTTGTATCGGAACCGTGATCCCCATGTCCTTCACTATCGTCTCCCGTACCATGAGCACCATGGTCAGACGCTTCTTCACCATGTTCTGTTTGAACTTCAGTTGTTTCTGGAGCTACAGTAAATGAATAGATTGAATAACCAAGTATCACAACAATCAAGTAGCCAATGGCTGATATTACCCATTTTTTCATGATATTCTCTCCTTATAACTTCACCTTTTGTAATCTAAGTGCATTCAGGACAACGGATACAGAGCTAAACGCCATTGCAGCACCTGCTAACCAAGGAGCTAAAAGGCCGATTGCGGCAATTGGAATCCCAAGTGTGTTATATCCAAAAGCCCAAAATAGATTTTGTTTAATATTCGCCATCGTCTTTTTACTCATCACTATTGCATCGGCAATACTATTTAGATCACCACGAATTAATGTAATATCGGCAGCTTCCATTGCTACATCTGTACCAGTACCGATTGCCATCCCAACATCTGCCATTGCTAATGCAGGAGCATCATTAATACCATCACCGACCATCGCTACTTTTTTACCTTCTGCTTGTAGCTTTTTGATTTCGTCTGCCTTTCCTTCTGGCAATACCTCAGCCACTACACGGTCCACACCAACACCTTCTGCAATAGCCTGTGCTGTGCGCTGGTTATCACCCGTAATCATAATGACTTCAAGCCCCATATTTTGGAGGCGTTTTACAGCCGTTTTAGAAGTTTCCTTTACGGTATCTGCAACGGCCACGATTCCCGCAAGTTTACCATTAATCGCAACAAGCATTGCTGTTTTGCCTTCATTCTCAAGTTCAATCATTTTACTGTCTGCATCATGAAGTTTAACTTGCTGTTGATTCATGAGCTTTCGAGTTCCTACTAATAAATTTTGGTCACTTACGCTTCCTTTAATACCATATCCCGGAAAGGCCTCAAATTGTGTCACTTCACTAAAGGCAATCCCTTTTGCTGCAATTCCTTCCACAATTGCAACTGCTAGTGGATGTTCAGATTGTTTTTCTACAGAGCCGACTAAACGCAGGAACTCTTCTTCTCCGAAATCACCAACAATAATTGTATCCGTCAATTCAGGTGTTCCTTTTGTAATCGTACCTGTTTTATCCAAAACAACAGTTGTCACACCTTGAGTTGATTCTAAATGCTCTCCACCTTTAAAAAGGATACCGTATTCTGCTGCCCGTCCTGAACCTGCCATAATGGAAGTTGGAGTTGCTAATCCTAATGCACACGGACAAGCAATAACAAGAACTGCAATTAACTTTTCTAATGCCTCTGCAAAGTTTCCAGGATTTACCCAAATAAACCAGATGATAAATGTAACAACTGCGAGCCCGACTACAATAGGAACAAAGATCCCTGAAATTTTATCTGCTAGGCGTTGAATAGGTGCCTTTGATCCTTGAGCCTGTTCTACAACCTTTATAATTTGTGCTAAAGCAGTATCTTTACCGATCTTTGTTGCTTTCATTTTTATAAACCCATTTTTATTAATGGTAGAACCGATTACATTGTCTCCAGTTGATTTATCGACTGGCACACTTTCACCTGTAATCATACTTTCATCAAATGCAGAACGGCCGTCAATAATTTCACCGTCTACCGGTACTCGTTCCCCTGGTCTAACATAGATCACATCACCCACGACTACTTCTTCCAGTGGAATTTCTATTTCATTACCTTCACGGACCACTGTTGCCGTTTTGGCTTGTAGGTCCATTAATTTCTTAATCGCTTCAGAAGATCTTCCTTTCGCTTTTGCTTCAAAAAGCTTTCCTAATAGAATTAATGTAATCAGCACAGCACTTGTTTCATAGTACAACTCGACCATATGCTCATTTGTACCAATTGATTGGACAGTCAAGTATAAGCTATAGAAATAAGCAGCTGAGGTACCTAATGCAACAAGGACATCCATATTCGCACTTCCATTACGAAGTGCCTTATAAGCACCAATATAAAATTGCTTCCCTACGATAAATTGAACAGGAGTTGCGAGTAGCAATTGAACCCATGGATTCATCAGCATGTCAGGCAAGTATAGCCACGAGGTAAAGGAGAAGTGACTGACCATCGCCCACAGTAAAGGCAGAGATAAAATCATAGAAAATAAAAATTTCCCTGTTTGCCTTTCTATTTCTTCTTGTCTATGATCCCCATGCCCTTCTCGATCTTCCTTAACGGTTGCACCATAACCTAGCTTTTCTACCTTTGCAATAATATCTTGACTGCTAAGCTCCGAACTATTAAATTCTACAGAAGCTGTTTCTAATGCCAAGTTCACTGTTGCCTTTGTAACACCTTCTAATTTATTCAAGCCTTTTTCAATACGAGTGGAACATGCAGCACATGTCATTCCGGTAATATTGAATTCTTTTTTCTCCATTGCTACACCATAACCAAGTGATTCTACCTTACTCTGTAACGCTTCTACATTCGTGACTTCCGGATCGTACTTTATCGTAGATTTCTCAAGTGCTAAATTCACATTCACTTCTTGAACTTCGTCAATTTTATTCAATCCCTTTTCAATTCTGAGTGCACATGCAGCACACGTCATTCCAGTAATTTGGAGGGTTGTTTCTTTTGGATTACTCATCTTTACATCTTCCTCACTTATACCACACGGGGGTATATTTATTTATAAAAGAAAAGTGCTACTTTGAGCACCTGTTAGGCAACATCATATCCTTGATCATCGATTGCTTCTTTAATTTGAACAAGTGTCACTTTAGAAGAATCAAATTCAACATCTACTGTTCCATTATCTAAATTTACCTTTACTGAACTCACTCCATCCATTGGTCCAACTGCACCTTCTACAGCTTTCACACAATGACCACAAGACATACCTGTTACGTTTAAGGTTACTTTATCCATGACTATTCCTCCTATTTTTTCATTAATCGTTGTATCGTAACTAAAAATTCATCAATGACTTCGTCGTCGCCTTCCTGTATTCTTTCCACAACACAGCTTTTTAAATGGCCTTCTAATAATATTTTTCCAACACTATTTAGTGCTGACTGAATTGCTGAAATTTGAGTAATAACATCATCGCAATACGTATCTTTTTCAATAAGTCCTTTTACCCCGCGAATTTGTCCTTCGATTCGGTTAAGACGACTTACTAAATTTCTTTTTACTTCATCGGAGTGGTGACTTTTACGTACGCCCGTTTGTGTCTGGCAACATTCATCATGTTTGTTTTCTTCCATCTTTTCCCCTCCTCACAATTATAATATACTACCCCGGGGTATATTACGCAACCTTATTTTATAAATTTTTTCCATCTTTTATGAATTCTTTGATTTGGTGCACATGTTTATTATCGTGCTCAAGGTGAGACGCGAAATACTCTGAGACGCTTAACTCCTTGCTTCCAACTGTGATTTTCTTTGCATATAACTCTTCGGGAAACAGCTTTAATCTTTCTATTACCTGACTTCTAGTGTCTATATATTCCTTAATTAGCTGCTGTTTTTCTATCCCTGATCTTGCATAAACAGATGCATCTTTGTTCATCTTTTCTGGATTTATATCTACCTTTGGAAACTCTAATCCTTTTTCAATAAAAGGGATTCGGTGTTGAAGCATGAAGTGATCCCACGTAATAAAGTGAGAAATTACATCTGCAGTTCCCCACTTTCCTTTCGAGAATGGCTTAAACCAAATCATCTTATCAATTGAATGTAATGTTTTTGCCCAATCAACTAGTTGTTCTTGCTCACGAATGATATCTGATTTGCTCATGAATATACCCCCACCCCGTTTTCTCTTATTATATATCCAATTTCTAGAAAAATAAAACAACAAGGACTTTGCCTTGTTGTTTCTAGTGTGAAAGTTGTTTTTCATAATCAAAGTTTGCCTTTTTACCTGACCTTTTTCCTAATGTATACACAACTGCTCCAAGTATTGTCCATACAAGTAGAATGTCACCTACGGAGAGAATCATTTTATAGCTGAAAAATAATAACGTAATGATGGCAAATGATCCACTTACTAGCATTAGTGTCTTAGATGGCTTAAATTGTGCTTGTGCAAATAAATCTGGATTTTTATAAGGTAATGCAAGCAATGCGATTGAATGCCCGATATACATTAAAAACATTCCTTGCAGGGCAATCATCATGACAAAATTCATCGTGTTTGTCCAAAGTAATATCAGTACAATGATGACATTAATGAATAAAGCTACATTTGGTGTTCCTGTTCTTTTACTTACATTAGCCAACACAGGTGGAATAATCCGATCATCTGCGAAGGTAAATAATATACGGGATACAACCATCATTAAAGAGTTTAAGGTTGTCGCAAATGCCATTAGTATTCCGATGTTTACAATCCAAGTGCCATAAGAAGGCAAGTAGATGGATGCAACATCTGACATAGCCGTCTGTGAAGCAGCCAGCTGCTGGTAAGGTAATACTCCAAATGCTACAAAAGATACTAAGAAGTAAATAATCATCGTTAAGATAGATCCACGAATCATGGTCTTAGGTAATTCCTTCTGTGCATTTTTCATTTCTCCCCCAGCTTGTGCCAGCTGTTCAAAACCGAAGTAAGCAAAAAACAAGCTTGGTAATATACTTAAAAATCCTTCAAACCCGAACGGAAACATAGGCTTATAGTGTTTAAATTCAACAAAGAACAAGCCTGGTATTACGAGAAATAAGATAGCAATAAATAATATAACCGTCATTAGTAACTGAATTTTTCCAAACCATTTAACGCCTGTAACATTTAATACGAAGAAAAATAATAGGAGAACCGTACCAATTAGTAAGGGATGATCGAAATCTAACAAACTTGCTACAAACTCACCAAATGATATCGACATCACCGTCATAACACCTAATAATGCAATATATTGAAACCACATGAAAATAAAACCTACGAAATAGTTTTTGAAGGTACGGCTAATATGAATGTATGCACCACCCGGACTATTTCCTAAAGGCGTGCTTAAAAACACTAAATATCCTAACGCTGATGCTAGCAAAATTGGCAGCAATACAATATATCCTAACGGTACAGATGGACCTGCCTGTCCGCCAGCTTCCCCAGTCACAACAAATATACCAGAACCCACCATACCGCCAATCATTAACGCATAACCATGCCACTTATTTAATCCTCTTTGTAACTTCATCATTTTCACCCCTGATGTTGGTCTATTTTCTTAATACGCATTGTAATCAACAAAATAAATAAAAGCCCCCCATCCCTAATAAGTATTAGGGACGAAGAGCATCTCCGCGGTACCACCCTATTTGACCACAAAAAATGTGATCCACTCTTTCATAAACGGCTTTTCATCGTAGTGAAACTTCACAACCTTATACCTGGATTTTCACCAACCATCCAGTCTCTATTCTCTGCATTCGGAGTTGCTACTAAGCTACAAGCCTTCAGACACATTCGCACTTAAACGCTTTTAAGCGCTAAAGCATCTTTTAGTATTAAATATTATATTAGTCTGCAAAATGGTCGAAGTCAATAACTAATTTATAAATTTAATAGATTGTATGTGCGGGATTTTGTTTGGCCAATAGGAGGGAGATCCATTGAACGAATTAATCTTTTCACTGCTGCTAATGAATCTATATGTAAGAATTCTGCCATCTCTGTTTTCGTAATGGTTGGACTAATTAATAATGCGTATTCTTTTAGTGCTTGTATATGATCGACCTTGTTTGTGCTTCGACAAGCTGGGCAATACCAATTTCCGTATATCCGTTTTATTGGCAGGTAGTTACAAATTGAACAAAACACACCTGTATATAATTCATTCGTTTTAATTTCATATTGCTCTAGAATGTTAGAATGGAGGCTTTCGTGCTTTTTTATAAGAAGGCGTGAAAGTTTTTTTAATTCCTTACCTGTAAGTAATTCAACATTATTTTTCTGCTCTAATTTCGAAAGCCTATTTAACAGATTGGAACTACGAATAACGAATTGAGAGACAAGCTGAGAATTACCCGGGACTTTTATTGTTGATGAAGGATTACTAATTAAGACGAGTGTTTCAATTGGTAATTGAAGTAATTTATTTGAAGATAACCATGTATTAAGCTGGGTTCTGTGACGCTTTACTTGGAGAATGGGGTCGGGGAACGCTTCTTCCTTCTCACCATGATAACGAATAATCTGGTTAAAGGTTGGATCAAAAGTTAGTACACCTGCTATGTTCTTCACCTCAATAATTAAGATGAATTTTTTTGTAAGTATTAGAAGATCTAGTTGGAAATAGTGAACTCCGTCATGTAGCCTAAGATCATGAAAGATATGATAGTTCTCACTGGAAAGATAATCTAAGTAGTAATCTACTGAATTCTCTCCGTTGAAACCAGCCCTCCGTCTAGCCAGATTCTTCTGAATATCAATCTGTTTTGGGTGATTCTTTGGTAATCTCTTCGTTAATGCCTCATGTTGCAAGAGAATCCTTGGTTTTTCATTCTTTTTTACAATCATTTGATTCCTCCTTCATTAGAATGAGAAGGATATTCGATAATGACTTACGAAATTCCTCCTTCTATGAATCTTTATTTTGTACTTTGAAGGGGATTTGGACGACTTTAGCCATTTTCTGGACGAGTTCTCAATTTATTTGGACGACAATGAAGACTTTCTGGACGACTTCATAACCATTTCGGACACACTTCCATTTCCATCCAAAATAAATGGCCCCAAAAACGGGGCCAAAACAATCTAAACTGTCACTTTCTCTAACTCTACACTCTTCTTCTTTTCAAACTGTTGATACATCAGATAGTAAATAAATGCACTAGCAACGCACAGGAGTGCCAAGATAACAAACGTCCAGTCATAGCCAATCCACATTGTTAATGAAATAGAAATCGGTGCAAAGGTACGACCGATTGTAAAACGAAGGCTGGCAGCTGCGAAGTATTGGCCTCTCATATGGTCAGGTGCCAGCTTTGAGACAAAGCTTTGCTGAATACCAACAACCATAATCTCAGCTAATGTAAAAATAACAATTGCGACAAGTAGAATCCAAATCCATGTCGTTTGACCAAATAAGAAGATGCCGACTCCATACATGAGTGCAGATGTGATAAACACATCTCGCTCCCGAAATTTATCAGCCTGTCTTGTAATAAAAACAGTGAGTAAGGCTACGAGTAAACCGTTTGACGCGACAATAAGTCCAAAGGCTTTCTCTCCCCCAATATTTAGCTTCCAATCCCCAAGTGAGAGCATGGTTTGAAGTGGAACTAATTCTTTCGTATACACAGCCATTAATAAATCGAGCTGCATGAATGCTTGGGCTGCTAATACCCCCGCTACAATAAACAATAGAAAAATTTTATCCTGAACAATAACCTTGTAATCTAGTACTTGCTGTTTTATTGCACCCATCCACGTTTCACGCTTTATCGGTTCATTATTATCCACGATCATTGGTGCTGTTTCGCGCACAACTCGTTGCAGTAACAACCCTAGAATAAAGCTGACAATGGTTGCTGCTAGTAATAATTCAAAACGATGTTGGAAAAAGAATATACCTCCGATAATCGGTCCAAATACAACAGCAATGTTAATTCCTGTATAAAAAATCGCAAAAACTGAGTTTCGGTCTTTCTCTTCCACAACGTCAGCTACCATTGCCTGACTTGCCGGCCAGTAGAAGGAACCAAACACACCGTTAATGGTAAAGCATATAAAACTAACAATCGCAGATTCATACCATGGTGAATTGGCAAACGCAAACAATAAAAATGAAAATGCTTGCCCATAAGTAGAAATCACCATCATTCGTTTCCTGCCGAAATGGTCAGCACAGTATCCACCAATAAGATTAGCTATGACACCAAAGATTTGGGATACAATTAACAACAATCCTGCATTTTCTTTCCCGAATTCATCTGAAAAGTAAATTGCCATGAACGGAAAAAACATCCAAAATAGTACATTAACAAAAAACTCACCGTATAATCGAACCTTTAAGTTCAAATCCCAATCTCGTAATCTCATGGTCATAACCTCTTTGCTGTAAAATTGCACACAAATGTGATTATATAGGATTTCCCCTTACTTGGAAATACATTTCCAAAGAATTAAATAGTCAGTTCTGTAAATAATGTAATAATATGGGGAATTACCCATTCCTTACTTCCTTAAGTATTTATAAAGTGAGTTGAATGACTGTGAAGCTTCTCTTTATTATCAATATATCAATCATAATAGTAATCGCATTTTCTCTAAAAAAGAAGAACTTAGGTTTAAATGAAAGCCTCTTTTTACTATTTGTTTTAGAGTTTTTAATATCAAGTTACTACGGTATATTTTATATCAACCTACATGTATGGGATGTGGCAATGAAACGTAATTCATATATCATCTTTCGGTTATATGAGGTATTGATTTGTCCATTACTTTTTCTATGGTTCTTTGATATATTAGCAGTTGCTAAAACATTGAGTCGCAAAGCCTTGGTAACATTATCTTTTCTCCTCTTTTTGTCTTTGAGTGAGTATCTTCTTGTCATATGGGGTGTTATCACTTATAAAAATTGGAACTTGATGTTCTCCGTGCTTACTATTTCTGTCACAATGTTTCTTTCATATGTATTTCTACTCTTCTTTCAAAGGTTATTGCGTAAAGAAAGGCTAAACTTATGATGCCATTACCAACTAAATTTGATCATAACGAGTGGTTTCTATTACTTGCCCTGTTCATTTCATTTAGCATAATATTATTCATTCCAAAAAGAATACCTGTTTCAATTTCCATTCTCATTATGTTATTTTCTATCGTTGTGGCTAGACTAACTGACCATATTCTTTCAGCCCCACGTACTGAACTTTATCAAATAATGGATACTGAGAAATATGAACTATTTGATCTTTTGCTTTATTTTCTATATGCTCCCTTCGCCTATATTTTTGTTTATGTTTATTACCGCTTAAACATTAAAGGAATGAAAATTTTGTTTTATATTATTGTCTGCTCCACTTTTGGTACATTGTTTGAATGGATTACGGTTGAATTTCGTATCTTTGATTACAAAAGCTGGAATCTTCAATATTCCTTTAGTATTTACTTAGTTTCACAAGCCTGTACACTATTATTATTCATGATACTATGGAGAAGATTCGAGGATCATAGGTCAAAATAACGTTTCTGTGAGTTTGGAATAATGAGCTCAGTTAAATAGGATTAGTCATGGTACAAACAAAAAAGACTGTAATAAACCTTAATTCCTTGGTTTATTACAGTCTCTATTTTATGCTCCTACAGTCGACTTTGACTCAACATATACCGCTGTATCAAGTTCACCTGTTGCTTTACTTGTTAATACTCCAGCTGTCATACTTCCACTTACATTTAGAGCTGTACGCCCCATGTCAATTAGTGGCTCAACAGAGATTAATAGACCTGCTAATGCAACTGGTAAATCTAATGCAGATAGTACGAGAATGGCTGCAAATGTTGCACCGCCACCAACACCCGCTACACCGAATGAACTAATGGCCACAATAAGAATGACTGTGAATAGGAATCCAGGATCTAGTGGGTTAATTCCTACAGTTGGTGCAATCATGATAGCTAACATAGCTGGATATACACCTGCACAACCATTTTGACCAATTGTTAATCCAAATGACCCTGCGAAGTTAGCAATTCCTGATGGAACTCCCAGCTCTTCTGTTTGTGTTTTTACATTTAGAGGCAGCGTTCCTGCACTTGTTCTAGAAGTGAATGCAAATGTTAGTACTGGTAATACCTTTTTTACGTACGTAATCGGGCTTAACCCAGCAAACGATATTAATAAAAGGTGAATTAAGAACATAATTCCCAATGCTACATACGAAGCGATAACAAACTTCCCTAGCTTTGCAATGGCTTCATAGTTACTTGTAGCTGTTACTTTTGTCATGATTGCTAGTACACCATATGGCGTTAAGCGTAAAATAAGTGTAACAATTCTCATTGTAATGCTATTCAATGTATCAATTAATTTAGCAAATGACTCTGCTACTTCTGGTTCCTTGCGTTTAACCCCAAGATACGCAACTCCTACAAACGCTGCAAAAATAACTACCGCAATTGTTGATGTCGCTCTTGCTCCTGTAAAGTCTAAGAAAGGATTTGCAGGAAGTAGTGATAAAACTTGTTGTGGCAATGTTAGGCTTTCAACCTCACCTTGACGTACTTCTAAATCTTCCCCACGAGCAGTTTCAGCATCACCTGCTTGAATCTGAACAGCTTCTAAATCAAATACTAATGTTGCTCCAATACCCACTACTGCAGATACAGCAGTCGTTCCTACTAATATTGCAATAATGAGTAAGCTAATCTTCCCAATATTTTTAGAAAGTTTTAGTTTCGTAAATGCCGCGACAATTGAAATGAATACAAGTGGCATTACAATCATCTGAAGTAATTTTACATATCCTGAGCCTACGATATTAAACCAATCAACCGACCCAGTGATTACTTCAGATGTTGCTCCATAAATCCATTGTAAGACAAGACCGAATACGATCCCTAAACCTAGTGCAGTAAATACACGTTTTGAAAACGATACATGCTTTTGCTGCAATTTGTATAAACCGAAAATGAATAACAGCATAATTGCTACGTTAATTAAAATCCATGTAACTGTCATGATTTCCCTCCATTATCAAAATAAGTCCATAGAAGAATATATTACATATTAATCCTATGCGTCAAGTATGAATTAATTCATTCTATTTTCACATTCGTAAAAGGTTACAAGAAAGCATAACGGTTTACATAAAACATAAATAGGAGTAAGATTACTCAAGATATTAGTTACCTAGATAACTAATTAAAAGGAAGTGATACGTTTGAATCATCATGAGCTTTTTCATACTGTGAATCAACTCTCACGTGAGTTAATGAAGGCTTATAACGAAATACTAAAGCCATTCGGACTGTATAGTGCACAATGGACCGTTTTATATGTTTTGAAAACAAAGGGCACGTTAACTCAATCTGAACTATGTGATTATTTAGCAATTGAAGCTCCACCTATGACCAGAACGATTCAAAAGCTTGTTTCTCTCGGCCTTGTTATACAAGTAACTGGAGAAGATCGTCGTTCTAAAAAGATTTCACTTTCTGAAAAGGCACTTAATCTATATCCTGAATGGGAAAAGTCTGTTGTAGAGATGAACAATCAATTACTAAATCAAGTATCACCAGCGAGACAGGTCGACCTACAACAAAATTTATTAGCATTCGTACAAATGCTGAAGCAACAAGAGGAGATGCAACATGGAGAACCAACTATGGACTAAAAATTTCATTAGTATTTGTGTAACCAATTTTCTATTGTTTTTAAACTTTTATTATTTGCTAGTTATTCTACCTATTTATTCTGTAAAAGAATTGCATGGACCAGAATCACAAGCTGGTTTAATCGTAACGGTCTTTTTAATTGCGGCCATTATTACTCGCCCTATTTCGGGACAACTTATTCAACGGTACGGAGCAGGCCCAATCTTTATCTTATCCATCTTCATATTTCTAGCAGCAACGGTCTTATATTACTATCCAGATACTATGTTCAGTTTATTACTGATACGACTATTTCATGGTGTAGGTTTTGGAATGGCCACCACTGCTGCTGGTACAATCGTAGCTGATGTCATACCCGATTCTCGTAAAGGTGAAGGTATGGGGTACTATGGCTTAACCATGAATTTAGCAATGGCAATCGGACCATTCTTAGGAATCACTGCACTTAATTTGTGGGGCATTGATGTTATGTTTACGATTAGTACCGTTTTCGTCTTAATCGCTACCGTTACTGGTTTATTTATTAAGTTACCTAAACGAGAGGTCACCAAAAATTCCTCAAACAATAAAGGGCTAAAAGTAAGTGACATTTTCGAAGCATCAGCTATTCGGATTTCACTTGTAGGGGGATTCTTTGCCCTCGTGTATTCTGCAGTATTATCTTTTGTTGCTGTCTATGCGGTAGAAGCAGGATTCGGTGATATTGCCAGTTACTTCTTTGTGGTGTATGCCATTATATTAATCTTGTCTCGTCCTTTTACCGGAAAGTGGTTTGATTTATATGGTGCAAATGTCATTATTTATCCTTCTATTCTCTCATTTGCCATTGGATTAATTTTATTAAGCCAAGCGGAAACTTCTTTACTATTTTTAGTATCTGCAGCTTTTATTGGATTAGGATGGGGAACTGCCTTTCCTAGCTTTCAGACAATTGCCATACAACATGCAGCACCTGTCCGAAGGGGCATGGCTACCGCCACATTTTTATCCATCTTTGATATTGGAGTTGGTTTAGGTTCTTTCATTGTAGGTGTAGTAGGGGCAAGGATAGGATTCAGCTCCTTATACTTCATTAGTTCATTCTTTACCTTATTTGGAATTGGATTGTATTTTATCCTTCACGGAAAGAAAAGTAGAATTCATTCCCATCAGTGAGAAAAACTCCTGTCTTCTTTTTTTTTGCTATATTGTGGTCATCCAAAACACTAGTTCATTCGTTAGCTAAATATAGGGACTTTCTACAGTTTCTTTTTGGTACACCTAGATTATTTTTAGTATGATGAAGTTAGTCTATAGCTAAAGAGGAGAGCCCAATGATAGAGAATGATGATAAAGTCCTATATGTCAGGGTATTAGAGAAAGATAAACAGGCTCTTGAACTATTGTATGAAAGGTATGAGAAATTACTATATTCATTTTCATACCGTCTCACACAAGATCAGGAATTAGCTGAAGAAGTTGTTCAAGAGGTTTTTATGAAGCTTTGGAAAGGTCTAGGAAAGTATGACGATAGTAAGGGGAAATTTTCTTCTTGGATTCTCACCGTCACCCGTCATTCTGCAATTGACCTCATTCGAAAGAGAAATCGCGAGACCACCGTGGAACTTGATACTGATGATACCATTCCAAGTAAGGAAGCTACTGTAGAAGAGCAAGTAGAATGGAACGAAAAAGGAAATACATTGCGGAAAGCATTATCTTCATTAAAGGAAGAGCAACAAAAAGTTATTAATCTTGTTTATTTCAAAGGTTTGACTCATCAAAAGATTTCAGAAGAATGTAATATTCCAATAGGAACAGTTAAAGGCAGGTTACGGTTAGCACTAAGACATATGAAAAGCTACTTGGAAACAGAAAGGAGGGATTTAGGTGGTGAGTAATCATTGTAACCTTTTATTAGATTACTATAACAACTCTCTTACAGAACAAGAGAAAGTACAGTTCGAAGAGCACATTACTTCATGCAAGAGCTGTCAAGAGGAATTGCAAGAATTAATAGCTATAACAGAAGATTTCCCATACCTATCAGCACCTATTGATCCTCCACAAGGAATGAAGAATCGTGTATTATCTAATGTTTTTGAAGAAGGCGAACATTCTAAAGATAATACCGAAAAAGCCATTCACATTCTACCGAAACGAAAAAGGCGTTCCTTGTCTGTTGCTTCACTTGCTGCAGCCTTACTTTTATCACTCATCGGAAATATTTATTTATATGGAGAAAGTCGCCAATCCTCAGAGCAGCTACAAGAAAAGGAATTAGCAACATTAATTAAAGAGGTACAACTGTCTTCGACTACCAATAATACAATGATTGGTAAAGCATCACTTGTTGATAAAGATGGTGTGTTAAATGTAGTGCTTACAGCTGAGCAGTTACCCAAAACAAAAGGTGAAGAAGTATATCAAGTGTGGCTACTTGAAGACGGAAAGCCATATCGTGCGGGATCCTTTGTTCCAAATGATAATGGTTCAGGCCTTGTGACATTTGAGATGAAGCTAGAAGGTAACCATGACTGGGATACGGTCGCTGTTACACTTGAACCAGATATTAATAGTAACACCCCTTTAGGAGATATTGTATTAGCCTCAGAATTATAACCAGAAGAGTGAACTTACTAAGTTCACTCTTCTTTGTAGAATGAAAAAAGGGCAGTATTTCTACTGCACCTTAACTCTTCATCACTTCTTTAAAGTTGTATATATCACCAAACGTTCTTTGTGAGTTTGTTGCACTCTATCGAATTCCCCACTACACGTTATTAAATTCAACTGACTGGAATAGGAGAAATCGAATATATCTTCTACGGGTGCTTCTTTTCTTGGATAGCTTTTCATATTTGTTACCACAAAAACTTTAGACTCACCCTTTACACCTGTCACTGTAATTTCATCACCTATTTTTAATTGATCAAGTTTATAAAAAACAGCAGGGCCAGTCTTACTGTCAACATGACCTGCCATCACAGCATTTCCCCTTTCTCCAGGCATAGGGCCAGGCTCAAACCATCCAACAGTGTCCATTCCCTTCGGTACTTCCATTTCACCATTGTCTGTTCGTCCGACCTTTTCTATCTTCGTCTTAACACCAATAGCAGGAATTTCAATCATCTTCGGCTCTATTCCAACGAACTCCTCTCTTAATGCCCCATTAGGGGTAATATCTTTTGAAGTTACTTTAGCATCTACTCTTGTAACAGCAGAAGGTTGTTTTTCCGTTTGATGAGACAACTCTGTATCTGCATGACTTCCACAACCAAAGAGAAATGTCATGAAAAGTATACTCAATAGTTGATAAAGCTTACGCACCTCGAACTCGCCTCCTATTGATAAGAAAAGGAGGGAATTTCCCTCCTCCTTCATAGTAATTATCTATTATCTAGTTTTCTACTAAGGACAAAGCCTACAGCTAATGTTGCCAGTGTTGTCAGTGCTAGAAACCACATAAATGGAGATACATTTCCACTCATCCCACCAAGTCCTGTTTTTGGCATATCAGAAGGCATTTCACTGTGGAATTTATCAGGAAATTGGTCAACAATTGCTCCTGAAAGTCCCTTCGCTACCTCAAACATATGATTATAGGCTTCATGTGCTGTTTGATAAGTAGTGGTATAATCCTTTTCCACATAACTGTTAAAAGCTAAAAGAAGTTCATCGACGTGCATCTTTAGACCTTCTTCAAGAGCTGCAGCTGGTAATCTACCTTCTGTTGCTGTTTCAAGAAACTTTGCTTGTTTCACGCGGTACTCATCAAGTTCTTTTAATGCCTTTTCTTTACTTGCTTCATCTTTTGCACCCGTTGCTACAACATAATCTACAAAATATCCGATATGGCTACTCCAAATTTCCTTGAATTGAGCTGCCCCCTCTTTACCATATACCGATTCAATTGCTTTTGATAAATCTTCTGTATTTTTATTTAAGGCATCTGAAGCAGCTTCAAAATCATCGGCACCATCAATTCCTTTTTGCATGGCTAGTATCGCAAGTGCAGCATGCTCAGCTAATAGATGATTTAATGTTGAGCGAAGTTCTGCAGCTGGAGTTGCAACACTCGTATTCTCAAATTTGTCAGGAAATTGCTCGGTAATTGCCCATGATAATCCTTTACTAAAACCAAACATATGATGAAGAGATTCACGCACACTATCATACGTCTTATCAAAATCATCTGCTACATAGTTGTCAAACGCCCAGAGAAGCTGATTGATATGAACCTTTAAACCTTCCTCTAGTTCGTTTGCTTTTAATTTGCCACCTGTAGCTGTTTCAAAAAATGCTGCCTGTTCTACACGATATTGATCAAGGTCTGCTAGTGCTTTATCCTTTGCAGCTTGATCGTTAGCACCGGTTGCCTTTACATAATCCACAAAATATCCAATGTGACTACTCCAGATCGTTTTGAATTGAGCCGCTCCTTCTGCACCATATACAGTTTCAACTGCTTTTGCTAAGTTTTCAGTATTTTGGTTTAACGCTCCTGCCACTGCTTCGAAATCACCACTACCATCAATTCCTTTTTGCATAGCTACTACCGCTAAGTATGCGTGTTCTGATAACAAAGCATCAAGTGCTGCCCTTAATTCGGTTGCAGGTGTGCTTACAGATGGTGCTTCCATCGTATGTGTTGCAGTCCCATGCCCGTTCCCATGTGCACTAACCATACTGGTTGTAGGAATTAATAATGATACACTTAGTGGAATTGCAAGTAATGATTTTTTTAAGTTCATGTTTAAATACTCCCTTTCCTATAAGTAAATTAGGTGATTTTTTTACGTTTCATATAGGCTAACGAAGAGTATTTTAATTTGGATCACTTTTTTTAAAAAAAGTTTTTCTAATTTTATCTATAATAATGAAGAACGATTCAACACACGTTACAAACTATTAACATCACTAGTATTGATTATTACATATAAGTATTTTACTATATAAGCAGTTGGTTATATAGTAAATGAGGTGAAATCATGCAAATTGAATTAGAAAATGCAGCTATAATCCTTAAGCTATTAGGTGATAAAACGAGGTTAACTATGATAAAAATGCTTGATCATAGTGATTGTTGCGTGTGTGAGTTTGTAGAAATATTCAAGACTAGTCAGCCCGCAATCAGCCAGCATCTTCGAAAATTAAAGGATGTAGGACTCGTGCGAGAAACACGAAAGAGTCAGTGGATTTTTTACTCTCTCAACAAAGAAAGTGACGATTATCCATTTCTGAAGAATATTTTAGATACTCTTCCTCCACAGAATCATCGTCTGCAGCAGTTAGAAAAACAGGGATTACGGATAACGTGTCAGTAATAGTAAGGGGGAAACACATTGGTTTCAACAATATTAGCATTATTTATTTTTTTACTAACACTTGTACTAGTCATCTGGCAGCCTAAAAATTTATCAATAGGTTGGTCTGCCATTGGTGGGGCCATATTAGCGTTAGTAGTGGGTGTTGTATCATTTCAGGACGTGATCGATGTAACCGGAATCGTGTGGAATGCTACCTTAACCTTTGTTGCACTAATTATCATTTCATTAATACTAGATGAGATTGGATTTTTTGAATGGTCTGCCTTACACATGGCTCGCTATGCGAAAGGTAGCGGTATGAAAATGTTCCTTTTAGTTACACTACTAGGAGCAATCGTGTCCGCCTTTTTTGCGAATGACGGGGCTGCTCTCATTCTAACGCCTATCGTACTAGCAATGGTTCGAGCACTCAAATTTAAGGATCGTATGATTTTACCCTTCATTATGGCAAGTGGGTTTATCGCAGATACCACTTCTCTCCCACTCGTCGTAAGTAACTTAGTTAATATCGTTTCCGCTGACTTCTTTAACATCGGTTTTGTTGAATATGCGAGCAGAATGATTGTACCGAACTTTTTCGCATTAGGTGCTAGTATTTTAGTGTTGTTCTTATATTTCCGAAAAAGCATTCCTTCTTCTTTTGATGAAAGTGGTTTAAAAGCACCGAAAGAGGCCATCAAAGACGAGAAAATGTTTAAGCTATCATGGTTTGTGTTAGGTATATTATTAATTGGATATTTTGCTAGTGAAACTACCGGCATTCCTGTATCTATTATTGCTGGCATTGTTGCGATTGCCTTTTTAGTGATTGCAAGAAGCAGCTCTGCTGTTAATACGAAACATGTGTTAAAGGGTGCACCATGGGCGATCGTCTTTTTCTCCATCGGGATGTATGTTGTTGTGTACGGTTTACGAAACGAAGGATTAACAGACTTACTTGCACAACTCATACAAGTTGCAGCAGATCAAGGACTATTTGTTGCAACGATTTCAATGGGCTTTATCGCTGCGATTCTTTCATCAGTCATGAACAATATGCCAACAGTTATGATTGATGCACTTGCCATTGCAGATACGAATACAACTGGAATCATGAGAGATGCACTAATTTACGCTAACGTAATTGGTTCTGATTTAGGACCGAAAATAACACCAATTGGTTCACTTGCAACATTATTATGGCTTCATGTCCTTTCTACAAAAGGAGTGAAAATATCATGGGGCTACTACTTGAAAGTAGGTATTGTATTAACAGTTCCAACATTATTCATCACATTAGTTGGTCTATATCTTTGGTTATTACTCATTTAAAGGAGAATCAATCATGTCTAAAAAAACAATTTATTTCTTATGTACAGGTAATTCATGTAGAAGCCAAATGGCAGAGGGTTGGGCGAAGAAACATTTAGGTGAAGAGTGGGATGTAAAAAGTGCAGGTCTTGAAGCACATGGCTTAAATCCGAATGCTGTAAAAGCAATGAAGGAGGCTGGAATTGATATCTCCACTCAGACTTCTGACACAATTGATCCTGAAATATTAAATAATACTGATTTAGTGGTGACATTATGTGGCCATGCGGCAGACCATTGTCCCGTTACACCACCACACATTAAACGTGTACACTGGGGCTTTGATGACCCAGCTAAAGCAGAAGGTACAGACGAAGAAAAGTGGGCCATGTTCCAACGTGTACGTGATGAAATTGGGGATCGCATTAAACGTTTTGCTGACACAGGAGAATAATAAAAAACGACGAGCTTTTTTTAGCTCGTCGTTTTTGCATTTATCATAATTGTCACCTTAGCAATCTTCCTCATTTCTACCTTTAATAAAAATAAGGTTATTAAATAAATAATTATGAAAAAAGCTGGTATTAACACAAAAGCCTGTTCCATCCAATATTGGCCAATAACCGAAGAAGTAAGAACTGTTGCAATCGTTTGGAACAAATACGTTTTACTCTTGTAAATTGCCACATATGGTAAGAAATGCGCTCCAGTTAAAACTCCTAGAACAAAGGGTATCCACTCAGGCTTGTTGAAAGCCAGGAGAATGACAATAGGAGCAAAGAAAATTTGAATGCCTCCTACTAATCCACCAATTGCGGAAAGAGGATTATGACTTGCCAAAAAGTTAACAGATAATAACTTTGCTAGCAAAATTCCTAAAGGAAAGACCAGTCCAACTCCGAATATGTAAACCCAAACAAGAACCTCTAGCTCAAGGATAAAAGAGCTGATTAGAGTAACGAGCCAAAATATTATCCCTGCCAGGAACATTGGATAGCCTTTTTGTGCATGTTTGGCTAGATCTAATTGAAGTTCCTCATAATTCATTTTGGTTATAGCCTTTTCCATTTACCTCACTCCTAGTATTCTACTTATCTATCCTAACGATAAGGGAATATCCTTTTGTTTACAAGAATATTTTCCCAGTATGGTTCTATTTACTGTAAAACGCATGATAGCTTAGACTTTTGTCTTTATCATTGGCTATGTTAATGATATAGATTGATTATGATAAACAAAATCTCGCTAGTCATAAGGTAGCGAGTTCGTTATGAAGGACAAAATTGGATAATGATAAAATTAGCTTTCGAATCATCAAAATACACAATGATTGGCACTAAAATTGCTCAGGACATAAAAGCTCTGAGCGTATATTATACATTGGCTTATTGAACGAACGTCACATTTTTCACTTATATATTCCCAAGATGGATAGAAAAATACATATAACTGCTGAAGTAAATAATATGACAGAAGTTACAAGACTTCTCCTAAATTTAATACCATATGCACAAAAAAAGATTGCCGCAGCTAATTTAGAGCAGCTTTGAACATAACCATTATTTGAAAAAAATGAACTGCTAAAAATAATTGAAATAAGCAAAGTTGTAGAAATTAGTATTTTAAACCACAAAGGCTCTTTCAGAAATTGTTTAATCATAAATTTTATCCTTTGCATAACGGTATGACTCCCTTCAATACACTTTCGCTTCTATTTAAGCATATGATGTATTCTTAAAAAGTAATACGTAGCTTTTTCAATGTTCGTAGTTAACAGAAATACTTGTTCATTAGATATACCTCTTTTGTAGTGGAGCCACCACGTTTCCTTTCCGGTCATTAGAAACTCTCCAAAAAATCGGCTTCATCCACTTTAGCAATTCCTTCAAATGACTTAATCAACCAAGAACTTTAACATAGCATTATCATTCAAAAAAAGACCGTAAGCTGTTACACTCACGATCTCTCTACTAATCTATTATTTTACTTCTTCAGGTACCCCTAAACCTAGACCTTCAGCAATACGAGTTCCGTACTCAGGGTCTGCCTTAAAGAAGTGACCAATTTGACGAAGTTTAATTTCATCACTTTCAACTGGCTTCATTGCTCCAACAATTGTGTTTACTAGGCGTGTGCGCTCTTCTTCACTCATTAATCGGTATAAGTCACCAGCTTGAGTGTAGTGATCGTTATGATCATACGCTACGCTATCAGCTACACCCGTTACAGCAAATGGTGCAATCTTATCTTCTGGAGACTCTTTTGGTCCACCTAGGCTGTTTGGCTCATAGTATACTGAGCTTCCACCATTGTTATCAAAGCGCATTTGACCATCACGTTGGTAGTTGTTTACTTCCACGCGCGCACGGTTGATTGGTAATGCCTGATGGTTTGCTCCAACACGGTAACGATGTGCATCATGGTAAGCAAATAAACGACCTTGAAGCATCTTATCAGGAGATACATCTACACCTGGTACTAGAGTCCCTGGAGAGAATGTAGCCTGTTCTACTTCTGCAAAGTAGTTTTCTGGATTACGGTCTAATACCATACGACCTACTTCAATTAGTGGGTAGTCCTTTTGAGACCAAGTTTTTGTTACATCAAATGGATCAAAGCGATATGTGTTCGCATCTTCTAACGGCATGATTTGAACATATAGCTTCCATGCTGGGAAGTCACCATTTTCAATTGCATTGAATAGATCTTCTGTGTGGTAATCTGGGTTTTCACCCGCGATTTTTTCTGCTACAGCTGGGTCTAGGTTCTTCACACCTTGCTCAGTTCTAAAGTGGTACTTAATCCATACCCCTTGACCTTCCGCATTTACCCATTTGAATGTATGACTACCATAACCATGCATATGGCGAAGTGTCGCAGGAATACCACGATCACCCATTAAGTATGTAACCTGGTGTAATGATTCTGGTGATAAAGACCAGAAATCCCATACAGCATTTGGATTCTTTAAGTGTGTTTGTGGATGGCGCTTTTGTGTATGAATGAAATCAGGAAACTTAATTGCATCGCGAATAAAGAAAATTGGTGTGTTGTTACCAACGATGTCATAGTTACCTTCTTCAGTATAAAATTTCACTGCAAATCCACGTGGGTCACGTACTGTATCAGCAGAACCATTTTCCCCAGCCACTGTAGAGAAACGAATGAATAGTGGAGTGCGCTTTCCAACTCCGTTAAATAATTTAGCTTTTGTATAGTTAGAAATATCATTTGTTACTTCGAAATATCCGTGAGCTCCAGCACCTTTAGCATGAACGACACGCTCAGGAACACGCTCTCTATTAAAATGTGCTAATTTCTCAAGTAGGTGAACATCTTGAATTAATGTAGGTCCACGATGACCGGCTGTAATAGAATTTTGGTTGTCCCCAACAGGAGCACCCCAACTAGTAGTAAGTTTTTGATTACTCATTAAAATCACCTCTTATTTTATTTGAACTTGTATCACTTCTATAATGATAACACTTCTCACTAAAAAATCAATACTATTTTATAATAATTATAAAAAAGATATGAGTAGAAATAACCGAATATTCCACCTCTTACTTCTACCACTCTTTAATACCCACATGTCCACATATTAAACTATTAATGATCTATTTAATTTATGACAAAAAAATAGAGCTAAGACAGCTCTATTACTCAGTGCTCCAAAAGTTAACCCTGAATTACTCTTCCTTTATTAAATTATCCATAGCTTTTTTTGAGCAAGGTCGAGTTTCGTGTTTCTACCTTCCCACTTTTACGAAATTGTACTATGTCTTGCCATCTTAGTATACTCATAATAAAGAAAGTTCTCCATTTTCATATAGAACATCATAAATGATAATCGTAACTTAATAATTCTATTCTACGTTAGTAGTGACATGCTATTTTACTTACTACTTCGTTTATATTTTTTTCTTTTATTACTGAAAATAGTAGAACACCCATTCCTTAGTATTTATCTGTTGTCGCCCCTATTGTTGCTGCCTTAATCATTGGAAGATTGTTATAGTTCTTCAATTCACTAGGTGTTCCTGTCACAACTACCCCAATAATGTGTAAATCTTCTTTCTTGACCTCACTCTTACCTTTTGCAATGCTATGGTATATCTCTTCTGCTGCCATTTTATAATCACTATCACCAGATTTTAGCCAATCTAATGTAGCCAAAAAATTTGATGCCGGATCTGCCTTGGGGTGTTTAGAGTGAGGAAATCCATATGCGTCTGATCCTATTGTTGTATGATCTGTTAGTGTTATCTCCTTATCTTTATTTTGATCTGAATGATCTTTAATTTTTTCTTCACTGAACGTATCAACCCAATACCATGCCACATTCTCTTTAAAAACCTGTTGTATTTCTTCTAATGTATATCCCTTATCAAGTGAAAATGCAAATTCAACTAATGTATTCTCATCCATTTCATTTAATAAAGGACGGTCATCAAATACGTTCTTGTAATATACATCTGGATGGTAAAATTCTAATTCCCTCTCACCTAAGTAGTACATAGGGATTCGTTCATCCCCAACAGAACCAGAACCACTAGCACCGTCTGTAGATAAGCGCTTTGATGTACCAAAGATTGTGAACACTCTTTCTTGCTTACCCCAGGGAACTGGAACACCAGCAATATCTTTAAAAAATGTTGAAGTCCCAATAGCAGATACAGGAGTATAGTTATAGCTTGTTCCCTGACTTTCTATATTGGCACCATGTATAGAATTCCAAGCATCATCTACTTGGCCTTTTTGTTCGATTTTTTTCTGCATTACAAAAGATCCTAGGGCATACAGACCAAATAATACAATTGATGTAACAATGAATGAGATGATGATATTTCTCATTGTAGATTTTCTTTTTGCCTTTTTAACAAGGTTCATAAAGTCTTTATCATTTGTATGAAAGTCCTTTTCATTTTCCATCGCTCATCCTCCGGTATTCTTTTATAAATAAGCTTCTAGCACGGTGAAGATTTGTTTTCACTGAGCCCTCGCTCATGTTGTACAGAGAAGCAATTTCGCTCATCTTTAGCCCTGTACTATACTTTAATATTAAAAATTCTCGATATTTTGGTTTTAACTTACTTAATAATTCATCTAGTTCTTGTTTAATCTCTAGTTGGATTGCTGCCACTTCTGGTGTAAATTCTTCGAATAGTTCATTGTAATTAAACTTGAGCAAGATATTTTTATGTCTTGCCTTTTTTCGAAAAAAGTCATAATACTGATTCGTTGCAACCCTGAACAACCAACCTTCAACATTTCGAATATCAACAGAATCTATATAGAGTAGGAACTTGTAGGCGGTGTCTTGAGCAATATCCTCTGCATCTTCCTTTGTTGCTCCCATTCTTACTAAGTAGGATTGTACAATCTTTAGTTGTTCGTATAATTTTTTCTCAATTGTAGAATCATTCATCTCATACCTCCCACCTATACGACGTCTCTCAATAAAAAAGGTTAACACTATCTTCATTTTTTTGGTGAGAGATTGGAATAATTTTATATAAATGCTACAAAATAAGGATAATTCACAAGAGAAAGGAGAGTTATAAGATGAATACAAAGTATATAGTTTCACTATTATCAATTCTTTTATCAGTTGGCTTCTTGTTTGGATGTAATAATGATGAAGATGTTGTAGATCCTGCTCCAGAAACTCCTGAAGTACAAACTCCAGGTATGGATGAAGAAGAGCCTGACTTAGATGAAGAACCATCAGAAGAAGGAAATGAGCAACCTGGCATGGACGAAGAAGAGCCTGATTTAGACGAGGAGCCTTCTGAAGAAGGAATGAACCGATAAGTTAAAGAGAAGCCACTTCCTGTGGTTTCTTTTTTTGTTGGGGATATAGATTGGATCGTCACAGCTAAAAACACCTCTGCAATTAATTAGGAAATCCTTTAGTATAGCATTATGCTAATATACTAAAATTTACCAAAAGCATTGACACACCAAACCTCGGAGGATAGAATTTTAAGTAGTTATTAGTCAAAAGGGAAAATTCAGAAAAAAGAGGTATAGAATGAGCCAAAAGAAAGCCATTGGAAAAGTAGCCATTTTGCTTGCGACCTTAACCGAGGAAGAACTAGAGAACTTTAGACCTTTATTGCAAGACGTCACGTATTGCCTGGGCAAGGTTGGTTCAATGAATATGCAAAAGGTAATTTCTGCTGTTGAAACAGCAGCAAAACGTAATGGTGTTATTCATGATAGCTATTATCGTGAAACTCATGCTCTATACCATGCAATACTTGAGGCACTCGAAGGAGTGACTAGGGGAAAATCTTCAATTGGTGATATGAGTAGAACTGTTGGTCTCAGATTTGCAATTGTAAGAGGAACTCCTTTTGCTAACAAGGGTGAAGGTGAATGGTTAGCCATTGCCTTTTATGGAACGATCGGTGCACCAGTCAAAGGATCAGAGCACGAGACGATTGGTTTAGGAATTAATCACATATAAAGGAACAATAGCCTATAGTTCTTTAGTTATTAGGAGGCGATGATGGTATTACTATGCCATTGTCGTCTCTTTTTATTTTAATGGGAGGGAATAGTATGGTCGAATTAACTGGAAGTACGCTAACGTTAGAGGAAGTTAAGCGAATTTGTTATGACAATGAACTTGTCTCAATAAGTAAAAACAGCATGCAGAAAGTAAAAGAAAGTAGAGATGCTGTTGATAAAATTGTCTCAGAAAAAAGAACGATTTACGGCATTAATACTGGCTTTGGTAAATTCAGCGATGTCGTCATTGATGAACATGACGTCAATGATTTACAAAGAAACTTAATCCGTTCTCATGCATGTGGTGTGGGTGAGCCATTTCCCGAGGTTGTATCCAGGGCAATGATTCTTCTTCGACTTAATGCATTATTAAAAGGCTTTTCTGGTGTAAGACCGATCATCGTTGAACGGCTTGCTGCTTTATTAAATTCTCAAATCCATCCCATCATTCCTCAGCAAGGGTCACTGGGGGCATCAGGCGATTTAGCACCATTATCCCACCTGGCTCTTGTACTAATGGGAGAAGGAAAGGTGCAAGTTAATGGATTGGTCTGTAAGACTGAAGAGGTATATAGGAACGAAGGGCTCGCGCCAATTGAATTACAAGCAAAAGAAGGTCTTGCGTTAATTAATGGTACTCAAGCTATGACCGCAATGGGTGTCGTAAATTGGATTGAGGCAAATGATTTAGCCCTTCAAAGTGAGTGGATTGCTGCCTTAACGATGGAAGGGCTAGAAGGTATTATTGATGCATTCCATCCTGCTATTCATGAAGCGAGAGGATATCCAGAGCAAATGGCCGTTGCAGAGAGAATGCGACATCTCCTAGATGGCAGTCAACTAATTACAAAGCAAGGTGAAAAAAGGGTCCAAGATGCATATTCACTTCGCTGCATCCCTCAAGTTCATGGTGCATCGTGGCAATCGTTAAACTATGTAAAAGAAAAACTGGAAATCGAGATGAACGCTGCAACCGATAATCCGCTTATTTTTGATAATGGTGAAACCGTCATATCAGGTGGGAACTTTCACGGGCAACCAATAGCCATTGCGATGGACTTTATGAAAATTGGAGTTGCAGAGTTTGCGAGTATTTCAGAACGACGAATTGAGAGATTAGTAAACCCGCAGTTAAATGACCTACCACCCTTTCTAAGTGCCAAGCCGGGCTTACAATCAGGAGCAATGATTATGCAGTACTGCGCAGCAGCTCTCGTATCTGAAAACAAAACACTAGCACATCCTGCAAGTGTGGATTCAATCCCTTCCTCAGCCAACCAAGAGGATCATGTTAGTATGGGTACCATTGCTTCACGTCATGCCCACATGATTATTCAAAACGTTCGACGCGTTCTTGCGATTGAATGTATCTGTGCACTTCAGGCTGTTCAATATCGCGGCATAGATAAGATGTCCCCTCAAACGAGGAGTTTTTATGAAGAAGCACGTAAGATTGTCCCTTCTATAACAGAAGATCGAGTATTCTCTGAAGATATCGAAAACCTGACAAATTGGTTAAAAAAAAACAACAGTGGACAACGAAAGTGAGTGAACTCGTTTATCAATAGAGCATATATAAAAAGCAAACTCGTTACAATATCGTGAGTTTGCTTTTTCATTTAGGCTCTTTTCAAAAATTTTGTTGTTTCTAGTACAAACATTCTGGGTGTACAACCAGTTTTTTGAAGAAAATTGAGGTTGGATTTGAAAAGAGCAACTCTCTTTATGTATAGAAGTTTCTAGCTACTAAGGGGAAAATCCGGCTTTTGGGATTCTTACGCAAAGCAACTATTTATTCGAAAATAGTCTCCATTTAAGACGTAAAAATACTACTAGAAGAATTGGTATTATTTTTCATTAATTTTTTTCTAATCCAGTATTCCATAATTGCCAAATTTCCTATCAAACTCACCCAAACTGCTGCTACATAACCGATTTGAAAATCATCTAAGGAATATCCTATTATAGCTGACCAGATACGAAAGGTAACAGCAACAAATGTTACCGCGTAACTTCTATACATCCATTGTTCATGTTTTTGAATCTGTTTCATTCTTATGTATTTATACGCCAAATAAGTTGTTACTAGCCATACAATGGATAATGTGAAAAATCCTAATTTGGAAAGCAGTCCACCAAAAGCAAAATAAGACAAATATATACCTGTGACACTACTGGCAAAAATGGAAACCACGTAAACTTTTCCTAGATTCCGGTGAAGCATCTTTCTTTTTTGTCGAATTCTATTAAAAAATTGAAAAGGTCCTATTAAAATGGCAAGTGAAGCAGTAATAATATGAATTAACAAAATTGAATTCCAAGGCTTGTAATGAAAATCATACATATCCATCCCCTGAGTAACCAATGTTTCATTAGTTGCAGCAGGATCCAATAATACATATCGAACAATGGCTGAGATGGCCAAAACGAATGCAAATATAAGAATGATTCCACTACGAATTTTTATTGTTTTTGATAAGCCCACAGTCATCCCCCCTTGTTTTATAAGTAAATCTTTCAGATCATTATTCACCTATTTTCCACCTTATACTTCACTAATAATATTACGGAAACTTAGGATAAAATATAGATTAGGCAACATCCCTTGTCCTTATGGAAAAATGCCTTCACTACACATAGGACAAATATAATGATAAACCTGATCCCTATTAAGATGGTATATTGATTGTGCAGTCATCCTAAGATAGAGTCCGGGGCAATCGTTAAAAAATAAACCAATCATAACAAAAAGTGTTACTCGAATACTATACTTTTTCATTCTCCACTCATTTAGAATAATCATTAAATGACTTATAGATTCAGTAACACAGATCCAAAGTAAAATAGACTCATCGCTAAAAATACTACACCAAAAGTAATGATCGGCCTTGGGAGTTTACCCCTAAATTGATAAAGACCCCATCCAATAAGTAGATGTATAAGTAGAAATACAATGATAATCAATAATTACACCCCCTATGTCACATTACTTTTTCCTCTTCCCGTAAAGTATGATACCAACAATAATAAGTATGAAAGCTACTAAACACGCATTACCTACACCAATTGGGGTTAACAAGCTTATGAATACTATCATTATACCTAAGATAATTAAAAATAATGGCATGAAAACTCCTCCTCTAATCACTTTTTTTCCCATAATTATTTACTATAGCTACCAGCAAGGCTAGGATTGCTGAGAGTAATAGTACAATTATGGTACCTATAGTATAAATGGCTGTTTCATAAGGAAGATCACTTGAATAGAAATTCCCTAATATAAAGAAAAGCACAACGTTGATAACCAATATTAGAATGAACACACCGATAATATCTGATTTTGGCATATAGACACTCCTCATACTGTATTTACTACATAAACTATTCCTTTCCTAGAGTCAGAATCCCTCTAATTTGGGATTCTCATATCTCAGTAAAAAAAGAGCCGTACAATAAATGTACCACTCTCTTTAACTCTATTTCCGCTGTTTATACCCAGTCAAAAAAGACAACATTGTATGCACAGCCGTTTTGATTGTAATTTCATTTTGATCTTTATAGGAATCGATACATACCATATCCATTGCTTTTACTTTCGGATGCTTACCCGCTAAGTATACAGCTTCAAATAATTCATCTCGGTACATCCCTCCAGGTGTAGAAGCAGGCACCCCTGGTCCAAAGCTAATATCTAGTACATCCATATCTACGGTTAAATAGATGGTGTCAACCTTTTGGCTAAGCTCATTCAGTGCAAGCGTAATCGTATTCTCTATTCCCTGCTTTCTTGCTTGCCTCATCGTTGTATAGTTGACACCAACCTTATCCGCATATTCCTTTAATGACTTCGCGTTAAAGAAACCATGGAGACCAATATTATATACATCTTCTCCCTTAATCGTCTCTGATTCTATTAAGTTCCGAATTGGCGTACCGTTACTTGGACCGTTATCGGATAAGTCTCTTAAATCAAAATGTGTATCTAGTTGTAAAATACCGACACGTTCCGTTGAATGAATTTCCTTCCATCCTTTAATGAGCATTGCTGTAATGGAGTGATCTCCCCCAAGTACGACTGGTAGCACATCAGGATGATACTGCTGCATACTTTTCATCGCCTCACGAATGTTTTCATGGCATTTCGTAATATCTGTTACATGCTGCTTCACATCTCCAAGATCCACGACCCATAGCTCAGATAAGTCCACATCTTCATCCAAGTTATAGGTGGAGAAATACTTCCATGCTCTGCGAATGGCATCAGGTGTTTCACTAGCCGCAGAAGCTGAAATGGAAGAACGTGATAATGGTACACCTAGTATGGCTGCATCTACCTTTTGGAGGTCTACATTTGAATTCATCGGTTCAATCCATTCATGCACTTTTAATTCTGCACCCACTTCAGGTTTTCTCCATGAAAACACAGGTGGATTTAGTTGTGGATATGGGTATTGTTCCAAACTAACGTCCCTCCATTTACAACAACTTTGCCAGCTTTTATGACAGTATCTACATGATTCACACCATATTGATATTGAAGCACCATGTAATTAGGCACATCAAAAATCGTAATGTCTGCTTTCTTCCCTTTTTCGAGGCTTCCTATCTCATGTCCACGGTTAATAGCATGTGCAGCATTTATTGTGGCAGCGGTTAGTACTTCTGCGGGACTCATCCCCATCTTCACACACCCTAAATTCATGATAAAGGGTAGAGATACCGTTGGAGATGAACCTGGATTACAATCAGTTGATAATGCTACTGGAACGCCCGCATCAATCATCTTGCGCCCATTTGCTGAATCTGCCATTAAGAAAAATGCTGTACCTGGAAGTAACACAGCAATGACACCTTTTTCTGCCATAATGGAAATTCCTTTGTCTGATGCACGTAATAGGTGATCTGCCGAAATTGCTCCAATTGATGCTGCAAGTTCTGCGCCTTCATAAGGTTCGATTTCATCAGCATGAATTTTAGGTATTAATCCGTATTCCTTTCCAGCCTCAAGAATTCGTCTTGTTTGTTCTGGAGTAAATACTCCTCTTTCACAAAATACGTCATTAAACTCAGCCAGTTTTCTCTTTGCGATTTCTGGAATCATCTCATTGATCACAATATCTACAAACTCATCTGGGTTTTCTTTATACTGCCCGGGAACTGCGTGTGCTCCCATAAAAGTATGAACAAGGTCAATTGGGTGTTTTTCACTCAACTCATGTGCCACTTCCAATTGTTTGACTTCATACTCAAGCTTTAAACCATATCCACTCTTTGCCTCAACTGTTGTCACACCATGCAACAGAAAACGCTGAAGTCTCTCAAAGCTTTCCTCGAAAAGCTGTTCGTGAGTAGCTTTTTGGGTTGCTCTCGTAGACGCATGAATACCGCCACCGTTATTCATTATTTCCATATACGTGGCACCACGAAGTCTCATATCAAATTCATTTTCTCTCGTACCACTGTGTACTAAATGAGTATGTGGGTCAACTAATCCAGGTGTGACAAGCTTTCCTGATGCATCAATTATATCTGCCTCATGCAGTTTTGCTTCATAAGCCTGCAGTACCTCTTCATCTGTTCCAACCATTGCAATCAGACCATTTTCTATCCATACACTACCGTTCTCGATGATATTCAACTCTCCCATGTGCTTTCCTGTTCGAGGAGAATGAGAGCTTCCGCTTAATGTTACTAGCTCACTGGCATTTCGGATAAAGATTGGTTTCATCACCTTCACCGCCTTTCATTAGTTTTTTAGCATAGGAATATCGATATTGTGATTTCGAGCTGTTTCTTCTGCCAACTCATAGCCGGCATCCACGTGCCTTACAACACCCATCCCCGGGTCTGTCGTTAATACACGCTCTAACCGTTTCTCCGCTTCCTTTGTTCCGTCCGCTACAATTACCATTCCGGCATGAAGTGAATATCCCATTCCAACTCCACCACCGTGGTGAACAGATACCCAGCTTGCCCCGCCTACACTATTAATCAGCGCATTTAAAATTGGCCAGTCGGAAACTGCGTCACTGCCGTCTTTCATACTTTCTGTTTCACGGTTTGGTGATGCAACAGATCCAGAATCTAAATGATCACGCCCAATAACAATTGGAGCTTTTAATTCACCACTTGCAACCATGTCATTTATAATTTTTCCAAAGCGAGCTCTCTCCCCATAACCAAGCCAGCAAATTCGTGCAGGTAAACCTTGAAATTGAATACGCTCGCGTGCCATCTTAATCCAATTACATAGATGTGTATTGTAGCTAAATTCCTTTAAAATCACTTCATCTAGTTTATAAATATCTTCTGGGTCGCCCGATAATGCTACCCAACGAAATGGACCTTTTCCTTCACAAAATTGTGGTCTGATAAAGGCCGGTACAAAGCCAGGGAAGCTGAATGCATCCTCTACTCCTTCATCCTTTGCCACTTGACGAATGTTATTTCCATAATCAAAAGTAATTGCTCCAAGCTCTTTCATTTTCAGCATTGCACGCACATGTTCTGCGATGCTTGCTTTTGATTTCACTTCATAAGCTTTTGGATCTCTTGCTCTTAATTCCGCAGCTTCTTCGAGTGTAAACCCAACTGGAATATACCCATTTAACGGATCATGTGAAGAAGTTTGGTCTGTTAGGACATCTGGTATAAACCCTCTGGAAATCATATTGTTAAGTACTTCTGGGGCATTGCCAAGAAGGCCGATAGAAATACCCTTATCATCTTTTTTTGCTTCTATCGCCATAGAGATTGCTTCATCTAAACTTGTTGTCATAACATCGAGATATTTTGTATCTAGACGTTTTTGAATTCGTGTTTCATCAACTTCTATGTTAATGCTGACTCCTCCATTTAATGACACAGCTAATGGCTGTGCCCCGCCCATTCCCCCCAAACCGGCAGTAACGGTAATGGTTCCTTTTAATGAGCCGTTAAAATGTTGTCTTGCACATTCTGCAAATGTTTCATATGTCCCTTGAACAATTCCTTGTGTACCGATATATATCCAGCTGCCCGCTGTCATTTGTCCATACATCATGAGTCCTTTTTGATCAAGTTCATGGAAATGCTCCCAGTTAGCCCAAGCTGGTACTAAGTTAGAGTTTGCAATTAATACCTTCGGTGCATCTGTATGGCTTTTAAACACTGCAACTGGCTTTCCTGATTGAATTAACAGTGTTTCGTCATTTTCTAGTCGTTTAAGGGTTGCAACAATCGCATCAAAGCTTTCCCAGTTTCGAGCTGCCTTTCCAATTCCTCCATATACAACTAAATCTTCAGGTCTCTCTGCTACCTCTTGATTCAGATTGTTAAACAACATTCTTAATGCCGCTTCTTGAATCCACCCCTTCGTGTGGAGCTCAGTTCCTGTGTAATTGTGTACCACTCTTTTTTCAGATTGATTCGTTGTCATGTTAGCACCTGCTTATTGTAGATTTGATACTTATATTTTAGAAATCTACTACGTACAAAAGATAGATGATAACCTTTATAAATACTCAACTTTTTTAAGGTGGTATTAACTGTTTTTATTAAAGGACTGGAATTTATAAAGATTTTTTACACTTTTAGTGATTTCTTTCGATTTTTGTACATCCTTGGCGTTATTCCAACACGCTCTTTAAATATCTTGCTAAAATAATTTGCATGCTCAAACCCGCTTTTTCTAGCAATCTCTTGAATTGGCAAATTTGTTTCTAAGAGCAGCCTTTCTGCGGCACGAATTCGGAGTTCAGTTAGTTTTTCTTTGAAGGAAGTGCCTTGATTTTTAGTGAAAAGTGAACTTAAGTATGCAGGACTTCGATCAACAAAACTTGCGACATCCTCTAGAGATAGATCTGGATGACTATAGTTATCCTCCATAAATCCAATAGCCTGTTCGACTAAATCCTTGCGCAACATTTGGCTTTGACTCACAGCTAAGTCTAGTACTTCATAAATAAAGAGTAAGAATTCCTGAACAATGCGATACAAAATAGGATGATATAAGATGACATTAAAAATGTGTAAATAATGATTTTGGATAGTTTCTCCAGTAATACCTTGTGATTTCATATGCCTGCTTACTTGAGCTAAAATACTTGTTAGCCGGATTCGTTGTAAGCCTGGGTCCGGGTAAGGTTCCGTTTGATGTAAAAATTCATTATACATCCAGTTTTTTACCTGCTCTTTTTTTCCCTGACTTAGCATTTCAACCCACAATCTTTGTTCGACAGGTGTTAAGAATGGATCTCGCCGTACCCAGTCAATTTTTTCAGTCATGTTAAATACCTTTCGCGATCCTTTATAAAATCGAAAATCTAGTAATTCCTTAGCATGTATATATTTCTCATGCAACGATAGCCCTGTCTCATCGGGATCATAAATAATAATGGTTAGAGGTTCTGAGTAAGACTCCTCCCATTCCCGAAGTAGTTGATTCCCAATATTCGGGAGTATCTGCTTATTGTGATTCCCTAAATTAGAGAAAATACAGACAATCATATCACTAAGTGGTAAAACAACAGGTGGATTCGTAAAGGGATAATTATGAATAAATGATAGAAGACTATGCTGCTTGAATTCTTCTTCTAGCTTAATAAGCATCAATTGATGATCTCCGATGGTACTTTCTTGGTAATGAAAAATGGAATGATAAGATAGCTTAGATATTTCCTTTTTAGGTGGGATGGTGGTTTCCCGCTTCCCAGCAATTAGGCAACTTTTTGATAAGACTCGCTTAATGACATCTGGTGACAGCGGCTTGACCCATAAGTCTATTACCCCAAGCTGAATGCCTTGAAGTGCCCGTTCATACGTAGCTTCAGTTGTTACAGCAATAACTTGTATGTTATATCTGTTCTTCAATTCTTTTAGTAATGGCATTTTTTCTAGTGGAATCATATCTAATTCAAGACATAGCACACCTGGTATCTCTGACTCTATTAACTGAATCACTTCATTTACAGAACCTGATAAAAGTACTTTCTCAAATGGGATGGTATATGAATTTACGAGCCAGTTAATCCCTGTTCGTTCATTACGGTCTCTGTCTGCAATTAATAGTTTTGTCATTATGCCTTGCCCCTTTGGTTTTTTTGATTAAAATAAAGGCTAGTTTAGTACAGATTGTTACTTTGCGTATAATCCCAAAAGTCGGTTCTTTAACTTAGTATCTAGATACTTTTATACATAAAGAGAATTGCTCTTTTCTAATCCAAACTCTATTTGCTTCTAAAACTGGTTGTACACCTAGAATAATTGTACTAATAGCAACAAAGTTATAGAAAAGGTCAAAATAAAAAAGAAGTAGTTATTTTATGACTACTTCTTTTTTAAATCTGTTTTTCCTTCTTTTTTAAATAAGCTATCCCAATTTTGGTGGTCTTCTGTCATGAAGCCAATCTGTTCCTTCTACATTTCCCACCGATGCCATTAATACAGACAAATGACTCTTCCCATCAATTCCTAAGAATTCATTCATCTCTTTATCATACCAGTGCCCCATTGTACATGAACCAATTCCTAATGCGCTAGAGACAATATGTAAATTTTGAGAAATATGCCCGACATCCCACCAAATGTAACGATAGGTTCTTTCTTTGTATTTATAAAGGGTACGATTAACAATTGCTGTCCAGACGAAGTTAACAGCTGCTTTTTTTGTCATTTCTTGTTCTTCTGTAACTTCAAAAACAAAATTGGAATAGTCACCCACCTTCATCCCTTCTAAAGTCCAATCTTGAACATTCAAATGATATAATCCTTTTTCTAACCCTTCTACATTATGTACAAACATAAACGTCTCAATGGGAAATAATGCACCTGCCGAAGGGGATGTTCTTACTTGATAATCACCAAGGTCCGCAGTAATTCCCTGTGTTCCCCAAAGAAGTAAATTTAATTGATTTAACGTCATTGGTTTATTAATAAAATTTCTCTTAGACCTTCTATTCTGTAATACACTCCATAATGATGGCACTTCATTGAAGTTAGGTTTTTCTAGCTTAATTACTTTCTTCGCATTAGGATATTTTAGATAGGTCGGAGGTTTACTTAAATGATTTGCCTTAAGATGCCACCCCTTTTCTAATTCCCCATATCCATATGAAGTTGCCTCAATAAATTCTTCACAAATTTGTTCCCAATTATCTCGCATAGATCCTCCTATAAATTGCTATTAATTTGACTAACTTTACTATATGATTGATTTATCTATTAGTAAAATTAATACATTTTATAATTGGTATAAGTATTTACTAATACACGAGGTGAACATATTGACATTATTACAATACGAGGTTTTCTTAGCAGTTTCAAAAGAGAAGAGTTTCACAAAGGCTGGCGAGGTACTTGGGTATACACAGTCAGCTGTCTCACAAATGATTAGTAATCTTGAAGATGAATTAAACGTGAAGCTTTTAAATCGAAATAGAAATGGTGTTTCCTTAACTAGTATTGGGGAAAGGATGTTAAAGCACATAAAGGAAATAGTCACACTTAAAAATACAATGCTTCAGGAGGCTTCTTCTTATAATGGTCTTTCTTTAGGTACAATAAGAATAGGTGTTACTCCTAGTGTTTCAACAAAGGTTTTGCCTGCCCTTGTCGGATCATTTCGAAAAGAGTATCCACAAGTAGATCTAATTATTTTTGAAAGTACTTACCATGATATAAATCGATTAATTGATAACAATGAAATAGATTTGGGATTTACAATACTTGATAAGGAGAATCCCTATAGCCAGATACCAGTCTTACTAGATCAACTCAAGGTCATTTTACCTCCTTCTCATCATCATAAGAATGAGACTTCTCTAACTGTTGAGCAAATTCATGAAAGTTGCTTTATTATGCCCAAAGGTGATAGTGATACTCTAGTTAAACAAGTATTTAATCGTAGTAGGTTAATACCAAATGTAAGATATGAAATACAAGATACATCCACTATTTTATCTATGGTTCGCGAAGGCATTGCATTAACGATACTTCCTGAAATGGCACTACCGAGCAATTTGGATGATATTATTTCCATTCCTTTATTCCCAGTGGAAACTAGGAGCATTGGTTTTCTAGTAAAAGATATACAATCCATTTCACCTGGTGCTGCAGAATTTATTGTCTACTCTAAACCTTTTTATCTAAATTTAGTTGTTATTGAAAGAGGGGGAAGCTATATGCTTCCCCCTCTTTTGAGTTTAGTAACCTGATGTAATAATTGGTGTTCCAATCGCAATGTTTAACTTTCCTTCTTTTTCATCAGCTCGTACGCCAATTTGGAGATTGAATTCCTCTCCATCCTTTGTTGGGATTTTTGTTTCCCACTTATCATGTAAGGCAGATACAGAATGAAACCCCTTCTCCTTCATCTCCTCTACAGGCTTGGCTGAAAAGGCATTTACGAGTTTCTTAGACTCATGTTCTACGTTTAGAGACTTAATAGCTTCCTTATAACCATAAACGGAGTAAAACACCTGATGATTCTTTAATTCTTCACTGTAACTAGATTGTATATCGTCAATGATTGTCTCACTTAAGTTGTGGCCGGTAAGCTCATGAGAGACGGTCATTTTATATGCTTTATCATATTGATATACATTCACAAGTATACGCATATTGCTACTGTCACTTTTCTTCTTTCCGATGTATGTAACATGATTTTCAGCATCGTTTCTATTCTTATCCCATGTATAATCATCATGCTTTTTCATCAATGTTGTTAATTCCTTTTCTACTTCACTAGCGTATGACATTCTTTTGTTTTCCGCTTTTATATACACCTTCCACTTTGTCACTTCAATTCTCTGTTCGCTTGCTACCTCTGCTATCTCCGCAAGAGGACTCTTATATATAAAATCAGGGAGAAATTGAAACCCTATCATTACACTCATCAATATACTAACAATCTTCATCTCCAATCACCTCTGACAACATCTTTGCCAGAATTCAGAGAGAATATACTAACCTATTAAAATTAAAAACTAGTTTAGATCTTTCGACAAAATTTGAGTGGTGCCTGGCACCACCCGACTTACTCAAACTTTACATATGGCTCAGAAGGTGCCTCGATTTTCTCTATACCCTCGACTAGCAGGAAGGGGATTTCGCTCATTTGGTAGGTGGACTTTGTTAATTCTCCTGTAGCTTTTACCCACTGACCATCTTGAAAGTTGTTTGCATTTAGAACTGTTGACAGTATCCCGTATATTGCATCAGGTTCTTCCGTGCAGCATGGGTCCTCTTGTCTTCCAATCACAAATTGCCCTTCCATGAATGTGGGCTCACGATAGATGAATCCATTTAACTCTATTTTTTTCCCTTCAAATTCTGCCGGATACCTATCAATCAAGTTCATTAACACAATGTAATTTTCATCTGTTAATACGAGTCTTTCTTCTTTTAAGTACTTTTGCTTTTCTTGTTCATAAAATTTGAGTTGTTCTTCAGTAGGAGCGTCATGACTATGTTCATGATCATGTTCGCCTTCCGAATCATGATCCTCTTCTTCGTACTTTTCTTTTAATTCATCCATGTATAACTCTGGATTTTCTAAGTAGTCCTCTGATTTTTTTAACGATTTTTCATTTTTGTTATTTGAATTTATAACTATCATAATAATTGCTACTACAATCACTACTAGCACAGCACCTATACCATAAATAACGCCTTTCTTCATTGCCTAAACGTTCCTTTCCGTAATCACAAGTTTAACCTACTATACCAAATCAACCATTTCTTCTTCAAATCATAATTGTGCATATTCCTTATTGACAATGTCAAAACTGTATCCTATAATCAAAAACAATAATTACCATTTCATATCGTTTGCGTTGATAAGGACACGAATCATTCTTACCTTTCTTTTACAGAGAACGGGGCCTCCGGCTGAAAGCCCTGAAGAAAGCAGCTTGATTTACCACCTTGGAGCTATTATGGGGATAATCCATAATCGGGAGACCGTTATCGTCTAGAGCGAAGTATCGTTTTTACTTCGAAATTAGGGTGGAACCACGGCCACACTCGTCCCTTCTTACGGACTGAGTGTGGCCTTTTTTATTTTGACTCTTTTCTAAAACTTCGTTGCTTTTAGTAAAATTATTCTGGGTATACAACCAGTTTTAGAGGCAAACTGAGGTTGGATTAGAAAAGAGCAGCTCTCTTTATGTATAGTAATTACTAGTTACTAAGGTAAAAATCCGGCTTCCTGAGATTTTTACGAGAAAGCAACAATCTATACGAAAACAGCCTTTATTTTTTATATCGTTTGCGTTGATAAGGACATGAATCATGCTCCACTTTCTTATACAGAGAACAGGGCCATCGGCTGAAAGCCCTGAAGGAAGTAGCTTGATTTACCACCTTGGAGCTATTATGGGGATAATCCATAATCGGGAGACCGTTATCGTCTAGAGCGAAGTATCGTTTTTACTTCGAAATTAGGGTGGAACCACGGCCACACTCGTCCCTTCTTACGGACTGAGTGTGGCCTTTTTTATTTTGGCTCTTTCCTAAGACTTCGTTGCTTTTAGTAAAATTATTCTGGGTATACAACCAGTTTTAGAAGCAAACTGAGGTTGGATTAGAAAAGAGCAACTCTCTTTATGTATAGTAATTACTAGATACTAAGGTAAAAATCCGGCTTTTGGGATTTTTACGCAAAGCAACTATACGTAAACATCCTTTATTTTTTATATCGTTTGCGTTGATAAGGACATGAATCATGCTCCACTTTCTTTTACAGAGAACAGGGCCATCGGCTGAAAGCCCTGAAGGAAGTAGCTTGATTTACCACCTTGGAGCTATTATGGGGATAATCCATAATCGGGAGACCGTTATCATTTAGAGCGAAGTATCGTTTTTACTTCGAAATTAGGGTGGAACCACGAACCACACTCGTCCCTTAGCATTAGGATGAGTGTGGTTTTTTATATTCACTAAAATAATGAGGAGGAATTGAATATGTCAATTCAAGCAGAAGCAGAAAAAAGAAATCACCGTAAATTAGGTCAGCAATTAGAGTTATTTTTATCAATGGAAGAAGCACCAGGTATGCCTTTCTTCTTACCAAAAGGAATGTTACTACGTAATGAGCTTGAACAATATTGGCGAAAAAATCATCTTGATGGAGGTTATGAGGAAATAAAAACTCCTATTATGATGAAGCAGGAACTTTGGGAACAATCCGGTCACTTCGAACACTATCAAGACAATATGTATTTCTCAAACGTTGATGAACAGCAATATGCATTAAAGCCAATGAATTGTCCTGGTGCCGTTTTAATATACAATAGCAAAAGACGTAGTTATCGTGAACTTCCTATCCGTTTTGCTGAACTCGGGCAAGTACACCGTCATGAATTATCTGGATCATTAAACGGATTATTCAGAGTTCGTACTTTCACTCAGGATGACGCTCACCTTTTCGTCCGTGAGGATCAAATTGCGTCAGAGATTGAAAAAGTACTCGAACTAATTGATGACATGTATTCTGAATTTGGGTTTAGCTACAGTGTGGAATTATCAACTCGACCAGAAAAGTATATGGGAGCAAGGGAAGTCTGGGATCAAGCAGAACAGGCACTGCAGTCTGTTCTAGAGGAAAAGAACGTAAAGTACCAACTAAATGAAGGTGACGGTGCCTTCTATGGTCCAAAAATTGACTTTCATATTCAAGATTCACTCGGAAGAAGCTGGCAATGTGGCACAATTCAACTCGATTTTCAAATGCCAGAAAAATTCAATTGCTCATACATCGGCGAAGATAATCTGCCACACCAACCAATCATTATTCATCGAGCAATCTATGGTTCCCTTGAAAGATTTATGGGCATTCTAATTGAACATTATGCAGGTGACTTCCCGCTATGGTTAGCACCAAGTCAAGTGAAGATACTACCGATCGCTGATTCACACAACTGTTATGCTTACCATGTGAAAGAGCAACTAGAAGCTGCAGGATTTCGAGTTGAGATGGATGATCGCATCGAAAAGGTGGGGCTAAAAATTAGAGAAGCGGAGCTTCATAAAGTTCCATATATGCTTATCATCGGTGATAAAGAGATGGAGAGTGGAACAGTTTCCGTACGCAAGAGAAAAGAGAAAAATACAGGGGTTATGCATTATCTAGAGTTCTTACATTTATTAAAAGAAAACAATAATCACTAACAAAATTTAACATTATATGCTAAAATTAATATCTTCATTTAATGGGTGGTGGTTGTAATGGAAATCGTATTTCGTCATGTTGCTCGTGCTGTAATTCCTTATCAAGGAAAAATTCTTATCGCTCAACTTATTGATGCTCATTCCTTCTTGCCAGGCGGTGGTGTAGAACAAGGTGAGTCTTGTGAATCTGCTCTTAAGCGTGAGTTATATGAAGAGCTAGGAATTGCAGAAATAAAAGTAACGTCATTTATAGGTGTTATGGAGGATAGTCGTGAAGAAAATGGAACCATTTATCATTCCATCTCACATGTATTTGAGGTTTTAATAAAAGATGAGGAACTTAGCAAACATGTTCCAACTCCTGTTTCAAGAGAAAGCCATTTGCGTTTTTATTGGTTAGAGCCTAGCAAAGAAGAACTTTCCCGCCACAAGGTATTGTCAAGGTCGGTACCGGAACTTATCTCTGCATACTATTTAACAAAAAGGCCACATTGGTTCACCGATATGCAACATTTAGCTAGTAAAAATAGGTTATAAGGAAAAGGGCGAGCTTTCGCAGCGCCCTTTCACTTATTCATTCCAAGCTTTTTTAGGTCAATCCTTAGGATATCCAAACTTATTTCTATAAGCTTATCTTTCCTCTGTAATTTTACCTTACGATTCATTAGTAAGGTTCTTTCTTCATTAATTTCCCCTGAAAGAAAAACTTTTCTTTATCTCTCGTTTCGTATTTTATTGACTAATTAAACAACTCTAAGAAAAATAATAGAGCTAACAAGTATCCAGTCAACTCAAATGTTCTTTTTAAGGCTTCGCATTGATTGACCAGGCCAAAATAAACATCATAGCTGTAAAGATTAATATAAAGCTATTTATACCGATTCCCCACCATGCATACATTCTCGAATGCTTTCGAGTAAACAGCCCGATGATTCCTAAAAATAATCCTATAAATGGGAGTTGGAAGAGCAGGACTTCTGGATAATCTCCTCCTTTCAATAATAGAGCTGCATTCAGTCCTGCGAGTGAGATTAATCCGCATAAGAAAGATAAAAAACCCGTAATGGTATGAACCTTCTTCTTATTTATTTCCAATTCCATAGTTTAACCTCCCCTACCTTAATTGCACGTACTTGTTGCATTTCCTTAAGCTTTAAAATTTCAGAAGTGGGACCTGTAATGACAGCACCATAGACGTTTATTCCATTCGTTTCTATATAATTCAGACGTTCTTTTAGCTCTAATGATTTATGCCTAGAGATTTGCTCAGCAACTTCCTCGTTCTTTTCTAATAACTTTAAAATATCAATAAATACTTCCACGTTTGTTTGATCCTGAGATTTAAAGGGTGACCATGTTGTTGGATCATATTGGGCTGGGTATCCGATTGCGGAAACCGGAACTCCTTCGTGATCAACCTGCTTTTCCTCTAACCCAGTATCAATAGCTAGCCATCTAACTTCCATTGTGGAAGGAACTAACTTTTCTAGTTGTTTCGGTTCCATTACATCCGTAAAAGAAACGTATACTTCTGATACTGTGCCTTCGGGTAGACCCGCTAGCATTTCCCATTCATCCTTTATATTAAATGGAATATTTGCCTGTGGATGTAACAGTCTCTCGTTCTCGATAAGAGGAGTTGTTAAGGGACGATCTAGATTGCTTTTTTCTTTTGGAAAATTCGGCTTATCAAGCGCAAAATAGATAGAGTAATCTCCCGCTTTATAGTCTTCTTTACCAATTCGCTTGTACGTATTAAAGAAGATTTCCATTGAGAAAAAACCGATTTCATGTTCAATTTCCATTTCTTCCAAACTTGTATTTGGTTCTGTTACATAAAGTGTTTTCCCTGTAATATCAATTAGTTTATCTGCCTTTCCATGAAATCCATAATAATTATAGGATAATAAAGTGGTAATAGGTATGATAAGTAATATTAGTGCTAGACTAACCATCACACTTGTCGTTCGGGCTGTATTTTTACTTCGGTTTACAATTTTCCGTTGTTCCTTTTCTGGAATGGAATAATTACTTTTCAGTTCTTGTTTCGTCCCCTTAAGGAATTCCTTATATAGGTTTTCATCTTGCTCTTTTCCCTTATTATTCTCTTCCTTCATCTTTTCTCATCCTTTCTACCACTTTAGCCATTAGTTTCTTTCTCCCTCTATATAAATGACTTTTAAATGTATTCAACTTTAATCCTAGTACTTCTGTGGCCTCTTCATACGTGAGTTCATGTAAATCACATAGTAAGATGGCTTGCTTCTCATTTTCTTGCAATAACTTCAAGTCCTCTAACAAAAGCGATAAAGATTCATTTTCTAATACTTTCTTTTCCGGATTGATTGCATCTGTTGCTTGCTCCTTCACCTCTCTAGTCAAAATTGCTCGTTTATTCTTACGGGTATAGTCAATAAATGCATGATACGCAACTTTAAACAACCATGCTTTTATATTTTGAATCTCATATTCTTCTAGAGTCATATATGCCCTTAAGAATGCCTCCTGCACCAAATCCTCCGCTATATAATGATCCTTCGAAAGGGAAAATAAGTAGCGATATAAATCGTTCATTTGCAATTTATAGATGTCTTCTAACTCCACTACTGTTCCCCCTTTCACTGTATCCACGTTTCAACTTACCAAAAAGTTGCAGTAATTACTAAAACTATTAAACTTTTTCTATTCACCTACTGGAGGGCTATAACATCCTTATCATACAAATGTGTTATTTTCTGTAAATTCATACTATTTTTAGGTAAGCTCTATGAAAGGTGCTTATTTTACTATAAATTAAATAGAATAGAATAATTTTATAAAAAGTGAGGGAATTGTATGTACAAGTTATATTGTCGGACCTACCAGGGTGCTTTCAAGGTTGCTTCACGATTTTTGCCATGGCGGTTTCCAGAATTAGTAGAGGGTGAAAATAGTTTACAGCAATTACCTGAACTCATTCGATCAAAAGGAATCACGAGTGTACTCATCGTTACAGACAAGGGTATTACTTCACTTGGATTAATAGACGGACTACTAGAAGGACTAAAGAGAGAAAATATTGATTACTTCATCTATGATAAAACAGTACCAAATCCCACAATTGTCAACATTGAAGAAGCACTCGAGTTATATAAGGAATATAACTGCCAGGCAATCATAGCCTTTGGTGGTGGTTCACCGATCGACTGCGCAAAAGGTGTCGGAGCACGTGTTGCAAAACCGAACAAAACAATTGCTCAAATGAAGGGAGTACTCAAGGTCAGAAAGGAGATTCCTCCTTTGTTTGCCGTACCGACAACTGCAGGAACCGGTAGTGAAGCAACATTAGCTGCAGTTATTTCAAACAGCCAAACACATGAGAAGTACACAGTGAATGATATGTCACTCATTCCTCATTATGCAGTTTTAGACCCGCTGCTCACTGTCGGCTTACCCCCTCATATCACTTCGACAACCGGTATTGATGCCTTAACACATGCCATTGAGGCTTATATCGGAAGAAGCAATACTGAAATGACCAGACAATTAAGCCGCGAAGCTGTTACCTTAATTTTCGATAACATTTACGAAGCTTACTCAAACGGTAAAAATATTAAGGCACGTACGAACATGCAAAAAGCAGCCTATAAGGCTGGTGTTTCCTTTACAAGGGCATATGTTGGCTATGTACATGCTATTGCGCATACATTAGGAGGCTTTTATTCAGTTCCCCACGGCTTAGCAAATGCTATTATCTTACCGTATGTGTTAGATTATTATGGAGAGAGTGTACATAAACCATTAGCTGAACTTGCAGACCTCGTTGGAATTAGTAAAGAGTCAGAAACAGATGAACAAAAAGCCCAAGCATTTATTGAAGCCATTCGAAAGCTTAATGCTAGTATGAACATTCCGAACAAAATTAGCGGAATTGTAGATCAAGACATTCCGATAATGGTAGAACGTGCTCTACAAGAGGCAAATCCACTTTATCCAGTTCCGAAAATACTTCGGAAAGATGACTTATTCAAGCTTTACGAAATGATAAAAGAGTAAATACAAAAAGGAGGAATTCCTTTGGAAAACTTTAATACTTTGATAGCAAAGCAAAAATCGTATTTTCTCACAGGAAAAACAAAGGAAGTTCAATTTCGTATTGATTCGCTTGAAAAATTACGAACAGCCATACGAAACTATGAAAAGGAATTATTAGCTGCACTCAAAACCGATTTAAATAAATCCGAGTTCGATGCCTATACAACGGAAATTGGTGTTTTGCTTGAAGAAATCCGCTTTACATTGAGTCATTTACGCTCATGGGTGAAGCCAGAGAAAGTGAAAACACCTGTTACCCATGTCGGTTCTACTAGTTATGTTTACCCTGAACCATACGGAGTTGCCCTCATTATCTCACCGTGGAACTATCCCTTCCAACTGGCAATTGCCCCATTAATCGGCGCAATTGCAGCTGGGAATTGTGCCATTATTAAACCGTCTGAGCTAACTCCAAAGACGTCTGAAGTTTTGGCAAAACTAGTAAAGGAAGTTTTCCCGGAGGAGTATGTTACTGTTGCTCTAGGCGGTGTGGAGGTAAGTACTGCTCTTTTAAGTGAGAACGTTGATTATATTTTCTTTACAGGCAGTGTTCCTGTGGGAAGAGTCGTAATGGAAGCTGCATCTAAAAACTTAACTCCCGTTACATTAGAGCTCGGGGGAAAAAGTCCATGCATCGTTCATGAGGATGCAAACTTGAAATTGGCTGCAAAACGGATTGCATGGGGTAAGTTTACAAATGCCGGACAAACTTGTGTAGCTCCTGATTATGTATATGTTCACACCTCTGTAAAGGATCAATTCTTAATACAATTTAAAGAAGCCATAACGGAATTATATGGTGATGAGCCATTACAAAACCCAAACTTTACACGCATTGTGAGTGAACGCCATTTCAACAGATTAACTACCTTTTTAAATGATGGTCAAACTTATTTGGGTGGTAACAAGAATTCAGATAAACTGTTAATTGAGCCTACTGTTCTTACGAATATTACATGGGACGACTCCGTTATGGCAGATGAAATTTTTGGACCTATTCTTCCTGTAATGGAGTATACAGACCTTACTGAGGTTATATCAGGGATACAGAATCATCCGAACCCACTTGCTCTGTATGTATTTACAGAAAGTGCAGAGATCGAGAAAGAGGTACTTACTAACATCTCCTTTGGCGGTGGTTGTGTAAACGATACACTTTATCACCTTGCATCCCCGCACTTACCATTCGGAGGAGTTGGGAACAGTGGCATGGGAGCATACCATGGAAAGGGAAGCTTTGATACATTTTCCCATAAAAAAGCCGTGCTAAAGCAAACAACATTATTTGATATTCCCTTCCGATATCCAAACGCAAAAAATGGATTAAAACGAATTAAGATGTTTTTAAAATAGAATTGGAGCCTTTTGGCTCCTTTTTTCTACTAGATTCATCAATATGTACTTCATGACTTATTTCTTATGATCCTTACGCTTTCACGGTCGATAAGTTTTGGTTTTATTAGTTCGTTTCCACCAGTTCCACCTGCTATTAACTTTAGCAATTCTTTACTTGCCGTTATAGCAATCTGCTTATAATCTATTTGAATGGTTGTTAGAGGCGGATTGTAAAACTGGGTAAGCTTATGACCGTCATAGCCAATAATTGAGATGTCTTTAGGTATAGATATCTTTAATTTCGTTAGTCTTGATATTGCTCCCATTGCCATAACATCATTTGCAAAAAATATGGCGGATATTTCAGGATTTATACGTAGTAATTCAACAGCACTATCTGCTCCACCTTCTCCCTTATAATTACTTTCTAGCACATACTCCTCTTTATAAAGTATACCGTGTCTTTGTAGTGCATGTTTATACCCTTGATATCGAAGGTTTGATATGTGGATAAAACTTGGTCCATTCACAAAACCAATATGCTTATGACCTGATAAGATTAAATGTTCAACTGCAAGATATCCTCCTAGCACTTCATCTGTATTAACTGTAGAACAATGAGGAGCTGTCATATCTTCTTCTAGCACAACCACGGGAGTTGTCATTCTAGATACATCCTCAAAGATAGGATGCCCCTTTAAAAAACCCGGAAAAATGATACAGCCTTCAAAATTTCTCTTTTGAATGAATTGCTGTAACTCACCCTTACGATAGTTAACTCGTGATACAGTTTGTATCATTGTATCTTTTCCTGCTTCTTTCAATACCTGATTTATATAAGGTAAATGGTTGAGAAATGCAGGTTCTACCTCATAGTCATCTCCGTGTAGAATTAGCCCAATTACATTACTTCTTTTTCTTACTAATTCCTTTGCTCCTTCATTCGGCACATATCCTAATTCATCAACCGCTTGCAATACCTTTTTCCGAGCCCTTTCACTAACGCCATATTGGTTATTTAAAGCTCTTGATACAGTACTTACAGATAAATTACAATAATTTGCAAGATCAATAATTGATACTCCCACTTCATTTCCCCCGGTTATTCTAATTTAGCTACTTTTTCTTCTAGTTCAAAAATCAGTTCATTTGCTTCTCTTTTATTAACCTCTACTTGACCTTTCCTTTTTAATTTAGTTGATAATTCCTTTATTTTATTAATCTGAGTTTGTGTTGCTTGTTGAGTTTCAATTATTTTCTCAGCATTTTGATTCGAAACTTTACATGCAGTTTCCGGTTCCAATAAATGAATTGTTTCATAAATTGCCTCAGTTGCTTGACTATAGGTCATCCCATACCCACCATCGGTTCCAAATATAAATTGATTAGGGTATTTTTCTATAACTGGAACAAAATCCTCCAGATTATAGCCTCCCTTTTTTGATGCCTGAAGAGTATATCCAGCAAAAAAATCAATATATAAATTTTTATGTTTTTTCAGCAACTCCTCAATTGCTTTAGGTGTATTCTCTACATTGGCGTGTCCAAAAATAAACGCAGTATTTGGATAATCAGTTAATGCTTGTTCAAGTACACGAATTGGATGTCCATCTGGTGGGTCAATATGCAATAAAACCGGGGCACCATATTCTGCAGCTAACTCATAAACTTGTGGAAGTTTTTTGTCTAAAGGGTGTATTCCTTTCCATTTTACTGAAGATAAAACGGGTGAATGTGTACTTGCTGCTGCCAGTTCTCCAATTCCTAAGTAACCCCTTTCTAACTGATTTTTTGTATATACAATACCTGATTCATCATTAATATTAATCCCGGCAAAGAATGGTAAAACGTCTCTCGGCAATCTTTTGTATGAAATAAATGATTGCTCATCCGTCCCCATCGCTGAAGGTTCTGACACATTCCCAAAAATAAATGTTTGATCAATATGATAGGACTTCCATTCCTCAACGGATACAACAGCTGATGGTCCTCCATGATTATGTACATCAATTACTTTTAAATCTTTATACATTTCTATTAATGTCGTCTCCTTGTTAGTTTGTTGACGCATTGCAATGACATCCTCCTTACAATTTACGTCTTCTGAATATGTAGAGACAGGAATGACTGTTAATCCTTTATTACTAGTAACAGAAGTATAAACACCAACAATTCCAATCATAATAACTAGAGTAATAGAAAGTATCAATGTAGACTTTTTTTTATTCAATTTACTACCCCCTTCAATTTCGGGAACGTTCCCTATTATCTGAAAATTTAACACACGCCCCTTTTACCTGTCAATATCTTCAAATGTAAAGTTTGCTGAAAACTTCACATAAAAAGATCCTGCTATAAATAACAGGATCTTTTCTTACTTCAATATTACAGCATTTAGTTAATCCGTGAATTTATTATGCTTTATTAATATATTTAGCAACATATCTTAATGATTATAATTAAACTCTACTACCTCCTCATCCCCTGTTTCCATATCCTTCACTCTATACTCATTTGCTGCTATTTCGTCAGCCCCAACGATTATCACTCTTTGAATCTTCTCTTTATTCGCCTTTTCTAATGCCTTGCCCAGCTTTTTGTTTCCCATTTCCAGTTCTACTTTATATCCTTTGCTTCGTAACGACTGAGCAATTAATAGCGATTCCCTTCCTGTATTGAGTGGGACAATATAATAGTCTACATATGGTTCCTCTATTCTCTCCTTCTTGCACATGGCTGTATAAATCACATCAAGTCCAAACGAAATGCCAACAGTAGAATAATCCTCATTTGTTCCAATTAACCCACCAATTGCATGATCATAGCGACCTCCACTACCAATACTAGACGTAATGGCTTGATTCGTTAAAAAAATTTCATATACCGTTCCTGTATAAATTTCCAGCCCTCTTGCTAAAAACGGATTGAATAGACACTGACTTTTCACCCCTAGGGCGTTTAAATATGAATCCAGTTCAATCAATTCATTGTGGCCTTCTTTTATAAGACCGTTTTGCTTCGAATAAGTTTCAAAGTATGAATAGGATGTATTAGCAGAATTCGTTAAAAACTCTCGAATTTTTTGAACAGTATCTTCTCCTAACCCCTGTTCTGCCAATTCACTTGTAACTGCCTGCACACCAACCTTTTCAAGCTTATCAAGAATTAATATCACCTTATTCACCTTATCAGCTGGTGTACGGAACAGTTCAAGCATACCTGTCAGTAATTTTCGATTGTTATATTGAATCGTGACTTGAAGGTCAAGTTTTGAAAATGCATCCAAGGCCATAACCATCAATTCGGCCTCTGCTAGTTGTGAATCGACACCAACGATATCCACATCACATTGTGTAAACTCTCGAAACCTTCCTGTTTTAATAGGACCGTCTCTGAATACCTTTCCTATTTCATAGCGTTTAAAGGGCATTCTTATTGATGGATTCATTGCGATAACCTTTGCAAAAGGTATTGTTAAATCATATCGGAGTGCAAGATCCCGCTCTCCTCGATCACTTAATGTGTACATCTCTTGCAATATTTCTGCACCTCCACCATACTTGGATGCCATTAATTCTGTATAATTTAAGATTGGGGTTTCCAATGGTTTGCATCCATATTGTATAAAAACATCTTCCAGTGTTCTGCGAATTTCCCTCCGAATCACCTCTGCTTCTGGTAAATAATCCTGTGTTCCTCTAACATTTTGATAGTCCATTTTTTTCATTCTGATTTCCTCCTTTTTTAAAAAAACAAAAAAACCGCCCTAGATTGAGTTCATAACTTAATCCATGCGGTTTCATGAGAAATAGCCTTCCTATTCACGATCTTTAAATAATCGGATAGCAAGGCTACTTGATATGATGATGTAATTGTGACAGTAAAATATACCTACTTAAATTCATGTTTTGTCACCTCTAATTTTTTCCACTTTATCATAATTTCCAAATTGTATCAAACCCCTATTTCACTCCATATGAATAATTTGCCAAATTGTACCACATAAACTATTGTAAAGATATAGGAGAGGTGTTACGAGATGAGACAGATACTTGTAGTGGATGATGATAAAGAAATCGTTCAATTAATAACATTTTATCTTCAAAATGAAGGATTTACTGTACATAAAGCATATAACGGCAAAGAAGCTATTGATCTATTTAACCAAGAAAAAATTGACCTTATTATACTAGACGTCATGATGCCAGAAATGGACGGATTGAATGTCTGCAGAATATTGCGTGAGAAGTATCATGTGCCTATTCTTATGGTCAGTGCGAAGGCAGAAGATATGGATAAAATTGCAGGCTTATTAAACGGGGCAGATGACTATTTGACAAAGCCCTTTAATCCATTAGAACTCGCGGCCCGTGTAAAAACGCTAATTCGAAGAGCCTATTTATACCAAGAGGATAAACAGGAAGATTCACTTATAAGAATTGAATCACTTGAAATTAATAAAGCATCCCATTCCGTCAAAGTAAAAAATCAGCCAATTTCCTTAACCGCAAAGGAATTCGATATTCTCTATATTATGTCCTCAAATTTAGGAAGGATATATAGTGGTGAGGAATTGTATGAACTTGTATGGAAAGAGCGATATTATTCTGCAAATAATACCGTCATGGTTCACATGAGTAATTTAAGAGAGAAGCTGGAGAAAGCCCTGGGCTATAAATTAATTAAGACTGTCTGGGGAGTAGGGTATAAGATTGATGGATAAACGGCAATTCTCTATTTATGGTAAACTTGTTTCCTATTTTTTATATAGCTTGCTTTGTGCAATAGCTGCAACTGGTTTGTTATTTATATTCATTAGACAAATCTATTACTATGTACCACTGCCATCACAGCTTAATTATTTCATTGTTTCGACCTATGCTGATATTGGTGTACTCCTTCCTTTTCTTATGAGCACAATCCTATTATTATTTTTCTTCTACTTAATGTGGATATTCAAATTCGCTTCCTACTTCAGTAAAATTAGTGATTCTGTCTATCTATTATCCCAAGGAAGATTTAGTGATGTTTATCTTCCTATAAAGGGAAAAAATGGGCTGGGCTTATTGGCTACATATATCTCAATGATGCAAAATACGTTGACAAAGTTGATAGAAGAGGAAAAGAAAGCAGTCCAGTCACAACAGGAACTCGTAACAAATGTTTCACACGATTTACGTACTCCACTAACTTCCATTATTGGTTACTTACAATTGATTGAGGAAGATCAATATCGGGATGAAATAGAGCTGCGTTATTATACGAGCATTGCTTATGAAAAGTCTAACAGATTGAACCGCATGGTGAATGACTTATTTGAGTATACGAAAATTAATAATCACGATGTATCACTTCATTTACAAGACTTTAATATTATTGAACTATTACATCAGCTTTCGGTTCAATTTTACCCTGAGGTTACAAAGAAAAATATGAAAATAAAACTGGTAAGTCCAAAAGAGAGAATAATCATTAGGGCAGATCCTGATAAGCTTATGCGCGTGTTTGAGAACCTTCTTTCTAATGCAGTGAAGTATGGTCAGGAAGGAACGCTCATACAATTAATCCTTCAAGTAGAAGAGTCTACTGTCAGGATAAAAGTCGTAAACCATGGTGATCCTATTCCCTCCAGTGCCCTACCATTCCTTTTTAACCGAATGTACCGTGTTGAACAATCTCGTTCAGATCAAACAGGGGGTACTGGACTTGGACTAGCCATTGCAAAAGGGATTATTAATCTTCACCATGGAGAAATCACTGTATCTAGTAATAATACGGAAACGATATTTCAAGTGAATCTACCATTTATGAATCAAGTTTCTGATGAATAAGGTAAATCTTTAGATTTTCTTAAGCTTTCCTTTTACTTCTCTTTAGATTGTTTGACTATAGTAGAAGCAACTACTAAATTTAGAGGTGGAGTAAAGATGAAACATAAACTGTATATGGTCCTATTTTCATGCATCCTTATCGTCTTATTAGCAACTCAATTTGATGTACTACAAACACCGTCATTGATCAATAATACAACCTTTTCTGAATCTAACCTTCCAGCCGGCTCATCTATTATTGGTGAAGCAGCCCTGTTGATTGATGACAAAACGGGTGAAGTTGTGTACTCAAAAAATGAGGATAAAAAACTGTTTCCTGCAAGCACGACGAAAATATTAACTGCTTTAGTTGCCCTAAAATACGGGAATATAAATGACCAGATAACTGTTGGAAATGAAGTTCAACAAAAGACACCCGGTGAAAGTACAGCATGGTTAACTGCCGGAAAAACCTTCACCCTCCAAGAATTATTAGCTGGACTTATGCTTCCTTCAGGTAATGATGCAGCAAGGACCATTGCGGTTTACATAGGAAAGAAAGAGATGAATGATATGACTATTCACGAACAAGAAGCAATCGATTATTTCTCAGAGCTAATGAACAAGGAAGCAAAGAAATTAGGAGCCACTCGTTCCCATTTCATGAATCCACATGGTTTGCACCACCCAAATCACTATTCAACTGCTCATGACCTTGGTATCATTGCAAGAGAAGCTATGGATAATGAAGATTTTAAAGCACTAGTCAGTCAACCAACTTTCTCAAACCCAACTCTTACCTATGAAAATAAGAACCAGCTTGTAAATCCTGAAAGCCCTTATCACTTAGAAGGAGCAAATGGAATCAAAACTGGCTATACAGATGAAGCCGGTTACTGCCTAGTTTCTTCTGCAGAACATAATGGGAAGAAGCTTATAGCAGTAGTGTTAAAATCAACAAAACAAGATGTGTGGAATGATTCAATCTCCTTACTTACAAACGGATTCACTTCCAGTTATGTAAAAAAATAAACCCTGCAATGAGCAGGGTTTTATTGTTTAGGCGATTTCTTTTGATAGCCATACCTTTAACAGTATTCCTAGAATTATATAAAGAGCTACATACTTCCAATCAACAATTAACTTCTCATGCTTCCTTCTTACTATGCCCATTCCGATTATCCACCAAAAGAGATTTGAGTCTGTAATACTTTTTTTCCTTTTCGTGTTCTGATCAGCCTCTAGAGCTCGTTTTCTATTTTCATGTCTAGCCCATAAAATGACAATGATAATATCTGCAATAGCACCAAGAGATACAGCTGTTATAACAAATGTTGGTGAGGGCTCCCACTTATTTGGGTCTTTTGTTTCCCTAATCTCCCTCACTCTTTCCTCATCTTTCTTTAAAGCTTCCTCGAAACTAGCACTTACTTCAGATTGTTTTGCCTTCTCAATCATTGGATCTTTTGGAACATCAAACGTTGCGTAGTATACACCTATTCCAATGGTTAAACAGATAAAACCAAGATAGGCCAGTGCAAAATAAATCCCCTTTTTCATCCTCTCACCAACTTTACTTTAATTTGCGTACCTCAAACCAGTAAATGATGTATTGTGTAGCCCCTATAACAGCCAAAAGTAAAACTGAGAAGTATGGTATGTGTTGAAATAGCGAAACAAGAAGCATGGCTAGTGGAATAGAAAAAACATAAAAGATGTATACCCTACGTGTACCTTTTAGCGTCATCCATTTTAACCCTTCGTCTTCTTCTCTAAATTCCATAGGAATCAGTGTTGGTTTAACCTTTTCCTTTGGGTGTATCCGATTATGAATAGGAATGAACAGTGTTAATAGAAATATAGGTACAATTAGCACCCAAGGTGAAAGCTGTAGCTGAGCAGGAGCTATTGTTGGGAAGTATTCTCGTAGTAATGCTAATCCCATTAATAACAACAATGCAGCATTAAATAATGGTGATTGAAATATCTTTTTGATCATTGTTTTGAACCTCCTTCTTTTACTTGAAAGACATCTTCTACTGTCGTTTCAAAGACTTTTGCTATTTTAATTGCAAGTATGACAGAAGGGGCATAGTCTTCTTTTTCAATCATTCCAATTGTCTGTCTGGATACCCCAACCATATCGGCAAGATCCTGCTGTGTGATTCGATCCCTCGCTCTAAGTTCTCTTACACGATTGACTAACATCATCCACCAACTTCCTATCATCTTTCTCTTATTTCCAATGTATGGTATTCATTGCAAAATGTAAAGTTTACTTGTCATAATGTCATAAATTATTAACATTTTGGTTTTTACTGATCATAAAAAAAGAAAGCTTAATGAAAAAAAGAAAAACCCTATGTATAGATAGGGCCTTTCTTGCTTATGTAGCTTTAGAATAAAAGATTGATTTAATAGCTCACTGCAACCCTTTATTTTTAGCAAAGATAAATACTCCATTTTGAGAAAAAGATTGATCAAAATGGAGTTACCTTTTAAAATCTTGTTTGAAATTTTTATAATAAAAAAATTTGATTATTTTAACCATTCTTCTTCAATTAAAGCCCCCGTTAGTTTAAGTGAAGGGTTTCACAAAATTATCGTCTCAACTGTTACTAAAACCATGAAAATTGTAACAGATTCCAAACTTCGAACAAGTAAAGGAAGTAATAATAAGGAGATTAACAAAAATATAATAGATACAAGAAGTTTCTTTTTCAATTTATAAGCTCCACCTCTTGATGTCCTTTTCACTAATGGTCCCAAAGTTACTTTTTATTGAGAATTAAAAAGAGCAATTGCATTCGCGCAACCGCTCTGTGGTATATTTCCCTAATACCATAATAATTTAGAAGCTAATAATATGACTACTTACTGCCCTTATTCTGCCATTTGTCTACCATAAATTACTTTGCACCACTTGACCCAAATCCACCCTCGGCTCTTTCTGTTAATGAAAGGTCCTCGAAAACTTCAATTACTTTTGGCCTTAACACTGGTTTTATTACCATTTGAGCAATCCTCATATGTTTTTCAACAACGAAATCTTCTTTTCCGTGGTTTATAAGAATTACACCGATTTCTCCCCTATAACCTTCATCAATTGTTCCAGGGCTATTTAAAACAGTTATACAATTCTTAAGTGCTAAACCACTTCTCGGTCTAATTTGTGCCTCTGTATCAGTAGGTAACTCGATTTTTATTCCAGTCTTTATAAGTCGAGTTTGTCCAGGTCCTATCACACACTCCTCTATTGAATATATATCCATCCCTGCATCACCTTCATGAGCATACTGTGGAACTTTAGCATCTTTATGTGTTTTTTTTATTTTAAGAATGTTATTCATTAGACTCTCTTCTCCTTTATTGTATCTATTATAAATTTTAGTACTCCTAAGGTAAATACAACATAGGCTACTCTTCCATCTAGTTCTGCTCCATCACTAAATATCCAGACTAACCATAAAAATCCTATAGGAAGTAAAATACCTAAGACAAGTTTAGTGTAATACCAAGCTTCCTGCCATCCAATAATTCTTCTACTAGCTTTTTGAGCTTGATTAGTTAGAAAAGATAATGTCTCCGAAAATTTATCGTAATAGCCTTTAAACTGTTCTATTGTGATATTATCACTTTGTTCTGAATTCTTATTACTTATAAATTCAATTGATCCAATAGATTCAATCATTTCTTTTAATTTTATTGAATGAGCATGCCTTTTGCCAGAAAAGAAAAAATTTCTTTTAAGTGGTGATGACACTATCTTGTTTAGGAGATCAAATCTTCCAGATGGATTGTTGTGTCTTTTAGTTGCTGGAGTAATTGTTCTAGTAAACATAAGCGTAACAAACGCGGAATATTCAAATGAGATATTCTTAATTTTAGAGCCTTTTAACCTTCTTCTCCACTTTATCAATTTTTCATGTTCATTTTCTTTGACCACTTTAGCCAATATCAGCTTTATTCTTTTCTTTGTAGGATTGTTTAAGGATATCAATAAAGGTCCTTGCCACAAAGGGTCCAAAGTTGTTGAAATGTGCCCTAGTCCCCTTGAAACTAGACTAACTCTTGAGTGAAAAGTTCCAGCCAAATCTTTTCCTACTTTTAAAGCTTCACGAGTCATAATAACTACTGTATCATTTGGCTCAATATAACAATACTTTTCATCATTATTAAAGTATATCTCAACTAATAAGTGGCTATTTATCGATAGTATAAAGTCAGATGGTGTCAGGTTATATCCTACAGGAGTAAGGTTCCCCTCTTCGAAGGGGTGTATTAGTATTTCATTATTCTCCATGCTTCTTCTTATATCTGTATCCGAAAGTAAACCTGATTTAATTTGTGAATTTGAATCACTGTTATTTTCCATTTATAATTTAAAATTCCTTTCACTAATGTCTTTTTTATTATTTTAACATTTCTAGAATGATTTTTAGGAAATATTTACAAAAGGAGGCAAATCATATAGATACCTCCCTCTAATTTCTATAAACCTCAATTCTCAAAATAAAAGCTAATTTATAAAACATCCTAGACTCTCCGATAATATTCTCGTTCAGTCTTTCATTCCTAAGTCGTTATTGAGCTCATAATCAAATACTTCTTCATCCAAGTAACTTCCTTGCTCCATAACTCCTAATTGTTTGTGTCACTATTTATAGTTTATTTGCCTTCTTTCACTAGGCTCTCCACATTAAATAACGAGTGCTTCCTAAGCACCCGTCCTTGTTAGTTGAGTAATAAATTCAATTAGGGATATCTGTATTGTATTTAACATTCCTGTTTTCTCCAAAATAAAAAACACTCTATATGAGCGTTTTGGGATATTTATTTCTTCATCTTACTGCCTGCAACTGCTGCCACTGCAATAGTCAGAGCTGCTGCACCTACTTTAAATACTTTATTATTTTGAATATTATATAATGTATCCTTTAAAAGCATAGTCCTTCTTATGTCCTTAATTTCACTCATCACCCAAGCCTTATCACTATCTGACAAATCTTCTTTTAGTAACATTGAATAAAGATTCTTTTTTTCCTCTATTAGATCATCCATTAATTTATCATACGAATGATTTAAATTATGGAGATACATCTTAGATAGCTCCGTAAAGTTTGGAATTTTACTAACCAAACTTTCTAAAGCTTCCGCAGGTAACTTAGATAAATTCTGTATTAATCCTTCGAACTTTTCTATATCAACTATTTCTTTAGCATCTTCTACACCTAGTTTATCCAAGACCTTTTTAATCTTCATTAAATTTTTCTCACTTTCATTTGCCAATTAGATTTCCCCCCCTTATTAATTATTCCAATAGAATATTCTACTTGAAGTGACAACATCCCTGCTTCATAGTTAAAACTGCGGGACTTCTCAAATATCACGTATTATTTTATAGGTAACTTTCAGTATTCTTAACTGTAGTTATTCCTTCATCTACAATATTATTTTGTGATTATTCTTCTTTAACTTACCTTTCCCGTTAGTGCATTTAAAAGGTTTAACTACTTGAGTGTTTCTTTGATAATCTCTTATATAAAAACCACATGATAAGTAAATAAATTGGTAACAAAATAATTGCACTCGCCATATTCAATAACCATGGGATTGTACCCATATATGCTTCTCTAGCCACTTGATCAAACCATCTAATAATCAGAAATAAACTTATTACACATAAGGTTGTTAGGACAGTTAATCCTATACTTATTCTTTTAGTTAACTTAGTAATAAAGAAACCTATTAATCCATATACAATTGAGCAAGTTATTAATAGAAATAGAAACCTATTTGCTATCTCCTGAACTCCCATTTGACTTGTAAACTCTTGAATCTCCATTCTTTTCTCACCCTCTAATCAAATCATACAAAACCTTATTCAACAAAAGAAACACTATTCCTTCTAGAATAGTGCTTTACCTTGTTATTTATTGATGCCTTTTTGAACTATTCTTCCCCTTTAGTGAAAAAAGTTCCACAAAAATAGCGCCAATCCTCCTTGGATTAAACGCCCTATGAAAACTAAATATTTTATTTTTCACTTCTACATAGTATAAGGTTCTCTTTTTCAGAAATACGTTTTTTATAGATATTTTTTTAATTTGAACACCATTTTCTGGAGTATCCGTCAAGGTAAAATGAATCCTATCGTATGGTATGGAAACGCCTCTGCTATTAATCTGCATTCCAATAATTATCTACTTCATTTAGTAAGGTTTGTGTTTTTGGACCCATAAACATCTTTGCATTTTTGAGTAGAATTGCATCGTTACCAAATCGCTCTAGGACCGTATATGCAACTACTTCATTAATTTCCTGATTTTCTTGACTAGCTAAGTATTCTAAAAAGCTAAATATGATGTTTAGTAATAATGGTTCTTTGTTATCCTTTAATTTCTTTATTAGGAAGGGATTTAGAACATCTCCATAAAAAACGTGTGGGAGGCCCTCATTCTTATAATAAGCAAAGTCTTCTACAGTTTTTAGTTCGGGAACTATTTTAATTAGTTCACTATAATTCGAACGTATTCCACCTGATCACCTCAGTCAAATCAATACTAGGGTATCATTACAGTTGTTGTCTTATCAATCGTATATGATCTCGGTTTATTCCTTATCTGTGTTAGTTACTTTTCTGCTCCAACCAAGACCAATAGCTACTGTAGACTTCATCGTGCAGAAAGCTATAATCTTCATCCTCATTTTCTTTAGGTTCGATTAATCTTAAACCAAGCCAGACATCCTCAACTTCAATAAGCTCAGGATCCCCTACCGCATCTAATAAAGAAAAGGCAGTGTGAAATGCTCCAAGAATTGAATCACGTAGAATCTTTTCGATAGCTGTTAAAGTGATTTCATCGAAATTGATTTTTTTTAAAGCGAGTTGTTCATCTTCATTTAACTGAAATTCATCCCAAACAATAACTTCATTTGAAGGATTTAAGAGTTTATCTCTTATTTCTGAATTCTTTTTAATAATTTCATGCAATTCAATTAAAAATACTTGTTTTGAATCCCAAAAAAATCACCTTCCATTTCAAATATTGATATAAAGTATATAAAAATAATTCATATTAAAAGGCTATCTCTATCAAGATAGCCTCCCCCAAATATAAATTATTTAATTTAAATTATTCAAGAACGTTAAGCACATCTTTAAGGATCTCTGAAAAAGCATCCATAGTTCTATACCCTTCTTCTAAAGAATTCTCCACACCACCGACATCAAGAATTACAGAGTTAGCGAAAAGCTCTTGGTTATAGGTGTTATATGGTGGACCTGAGTTAACTACCACTCCTCTAGATAAGCCAGGGTATTTTTCTTCTATCTTATCGTGTAGTAGCAGTGCAAAATTATAATTCTCCTCATAATGAGGGTTTGACTTTGATATTACAAACGAAAGCCTTGCATAATCCTTATCATTCAAATTTATAGTTGTTACTTTTCTATCAAGTGTATCTCTGTGTATATCAAAGATCATCTTTAACCCTTTATTTTTCTCCAAACTAGCTTTTAATGTTTCTCTAGAAATTGCATATGATTTTTCATATGACAGATTTCTTTCTTTTAAAATTTTACTTATATCTGTTTTATCATGGATTGTAGATATGTTTCTTTCCTTTAATTCATTCGTTAACCTCTCTCCAATAAGTGTAATGTTATTACTGTGATGCATTGCATCCTCTATTCTCGTACTTCCGATTTCAGGATTAAAAGACTCTTTATTGTGAGTTTGGTACAAATAAACCAGTGGCTCTTCTCCGTTACCAGCATTTGCTTTATCTTCATTAATTGTTGTTACAATTTGGGGCATTACGTCTTTTTGGCTTTCAGAGTAAACCCAAGACGAAGCTATCCCAAATAACATAACTCCAATAAACGCAAAAGATAGTTGCTTAATTCTAATGTTTCTGTCTACCTTTCTAGCAGCATTCCTTAGCTTATTTTCTGTTTCAATTACGAATTTAGTTCCGGGGTTTAATGGATAATTTTCTTTAATAAATTCAAACAACTCTTTATCAGTTTGCATTATATAACCTCCTCTACGTCGATATGTAGTTTGGTTTTTAAGATTTTTAATGCTCTATGATAATCTACCTTTACTTTAGTTTCACTACATTGTAGGATGTCTGATGCTTCTTTAATTGAGAGTTCATTAATACCTCTTAGTATTACCACAGCTCTAAGATAAGGTTTTAAATTAGATATAGCTTTGTGTAAAATTGTCTTCATTTCATTCTCTTGAATTTCATCATTAGGATCTTTTGATTTCCCTTTTATCTGTTTAAAAAAACCTTCACTAAAAATTGTACTAAATCGTTTCTTGCGATAATGATCAATAGCAATATGTTTTGCTATTGAGAGAATCCAAGTTTTAATGTTATTAGCTCTATTAAGATCAGATAAATTGTTTAAAACACGAATGAATACTTCTTGTGTCATGTCCTCGGCATCATTTCGATTTCCTGAAAAGCAGATTAAGAACCTGTATACATATAAATAGTATTTGTCATAAATTTCGATGATATATTGTTCCTTGCTATTAGGACTATCCAATTTTTTCACCTCACAGTTTATTTATGTTCATTTATTAATCGAACGAGGTATTAAAAAGGTTACAATTTTTTAAAATAAAAAATGAAAAAAGAACGCCACCTTAGACGTTCTCAAATAATTTTCTATATCAATAACAATATATCCTTCTTCTTCAACTCCCTCAGTTTGTTATGATTATCTCTTAAATGCTCACTTATTCGCAGGATTTCATCCCCTTTGAAATA